>DBGCIZ010000001.1:0-2150 GCA_048355355.1 Christensenellaceae bacterium
TGGAGGGGCAGGATATCGCTTTCTTCGACGCTGTCAACAATATCCGCAACGTCATCGGCGAGGAGGTTCGTTTCCATGTGCAGACCGTGGGAGACACTGCAGACGAGATTATCCGCGATGCAGAGGCGATTCGCAGCCGCGTCAAGGGCGATAAGCTTCAGGTGAAGGTGGACGCTTATGCAGAAGGATATAAGGCCATGAAATATCTGAAGGCTCATGGCTACAAGGTAACGGCGACGGCTATTGCCTCTATTACGCAGGCTCTGGTGGCCATCGAGTGTGGCGCCGATACTGTAGCGGTCTATGTTGGCCGGCTGGATAATGTCTCCGGCGATGGGATTGAGGTCGTCCGTGGTATTCGCCAGATTATGGATGCCCGCGGCATTAAGGATGTGGAGCTTTCTGCCGCTTCTATCCGCACGGCGCACCAGGTGGAACAGGCTGCGCTGGCAGGGGCAGACCAGGCAGCGGTTAGTCTGGATATCCTGAAAGCATGCGCAAACCATCCGCTGACGGACTTGAGCGTTAAGCAGTTTGTAACAGATTGGGAAAGCCTCTATGGCAAGGGCAAGAGGGTATACAATCTGTAAATGATATGAGCCGATAAAAGCAGAACTGCCGGTGTCTAGGAGATACCGGCTTTTTTGCTGCGCGCTGATAGGAGGCTAAGCCGGGGCAGAACTGCCGCAAAGGGGGCAGGGCACATGGCCAGATTGAAGGGCATCCCATAGGGAGGTAGCCACAACCCCGGACTGGTCAGCCAGGCAAGGGCAATCCACCAGGTGATAGCGGCTGCTAGCAGGCACCACATAGACAGTGGGGGCTGGGCATGTCCCTTCCAGCAGCGGAGAGGCGCTGGCTACGGGAAGCTGGGAAATAACGACCTGGATAGAGGGCTGTGGCTGCGTAGCTTGCAGGAGCAGGAGCCCTGTGGCGCAGGCGAGAAAGCCGATTCCCGCCGCAAGGGGCAGCAGAATGGCCTGACAGGTTTTCGTCCAGTTCATGCAATACTCAGCGAAACAGTCAGCATCAGCTTCCTGGCGCCATGTGAGCCGCCCAAAGTCATGCTGGAGGCAGACGTGGCCCCATTCGTGAAAGAGACGCCGTTTTTTGCTCTTGTTGGAGTGGTCATCATATAGGGCAATAAATTTTGCCGGTCCGTTGCGATATACAAAGGCATCTGCACGCAGAGCCGCGCCAGTACAGCGAAATTTTTTTAAAACATGGTTGACGTCGTTGCCATTTTCGTCGTAATAGACGATGGTCCATCCTCGATTTTCAATCGCTTTCTCAAGCTTGCTCAGGCCGGGTTGTTGGTCAAACTGGGCCATGAATTTTTTTGCGCGGCGAAATATCTCAATTCGCAACATAGCAAAAGCCTCCAGTAAATTTCCATATTATTATTTTATAATGAATTATGCTAAAATTCGACAATAATTTCTTTTATTTTATCTATGACTTAAAAAATTTACTAAAATTTAAAAATTAAAAATTTGGTTGACACAGAGGTAAAAATTCGTTATGATATAAAATATATTAAACCTATAGGAATTATAATATTAAGCAGAGAGGAGCTACTGGATGAAGAAACATGCCTACCGCTTTGAGACACTACAGCTGCACGCTGGGCAGGAGCACCCTGACCCTGCAACAGATGCTCGGTGTGTGCCAATTTATCAGACGTCCTCCTATGTGTTTCGGGATTGCGCCCAGGCTGCGGCCCGCTTTGGCCTGGAAGAGCCGGGGAACATTTACACTCGGCTGACCAACCCGACGACAGACGCCTTTGAGCAGCGCATGGCTGCCCTGGAGGGAGGGGCGGCTGCATTGGCTGTGGCATCAGGCGCGGCAGCTATCGCCTATGCAATCCAGAATCTTGCGACAACAGGGGACCATATCGTCTCGGCATCCACAGTCTATGGAGGGACCTATAATCTCTTTGCCAACACGCTGCGGGACTTTGGCATTGAGACGACCTTTGTGGATGGGAGCGACCCAGAGCATTTTGCCGAGGCGATTTGCAGCAACACGAAGGCGCTGTTTTTGGAGACGCTGGGGAATCCGAACGCTACGATTATCGACGTGGATGCTGTAGCGCAAATTGCCCACGCCCATGGAATCCCCCTGATTGTGGACAATACCTTTGCTAC
>DBGCIZ010000002.1:0-2663 GCA_048355355.1 Christensenellaceae bacterium
TGGCCTGTTTGAGGATGGCATCGATGCCTTCCTTCTCGTCCTCGGTGTCCAGATAGTCCTCCACGCCCTCCATCAGCTTGTTGGTGTAGGCTTTGCGGAAGGTCTTGGCGACGCCCAGCGCCATGCCGTAATCAAAGTTCGGGATGCTCTGGCCGCCGTGCTGGTCGTTCTGGTTGGACTGGATGGCGATGGCCGCCAGCGCCGCGTAGCTCTGGATGCTCTGCGGCTCGCGCAGGAAGCCGTGGCCGGTGGAGAAGCCCCCGTCGAACAAGTTGATGATGTCGATCTGGGTGCAGGTGGTGGTCAGCGAATAAAAATCGAAGTCATGGATGTGGATGTCGCCCTCCCGGTAGGCCTTGGCCTGTTCCGGGGTCAGCAGGTAAGCCTCGTTGTAGGCTTTGGCGCCCGCTGTGCCGATCTGCAGCATGCTGCCCATCGCGGTGTTGCCGTCGATGTTGGCGTTGTCCCGCTTCATGTCGCTGTCTCTGGAATCTGCAAAGGTCAGCTCGTCAAACACCTTGGTCAGGCGCATGTTCATCTCTCTGGCGTGGGTCCGTTCCGAGCGGTAGATGATGTATTTTTTCGCGACAAAGGCATAGCCGTTGTTCATCAGCTCTGTCTCTACAGCGTCCTGAATGTCCTCCACGCTGGGCAACTCTCCCGTAAAGTGTGCCTCAATGTTCTGCTCCACCAGCTTGGCAATGCGCATGCTCTCATCCTCATCATGCCTGCCGCAGGCCTTCATGGCCTTGTCGATAGCGCCTGCAATCTTGTTAATGTCGTATTCTACGACGCGCCCGTCCCTCTTTTTGATGTTCCTAAGCATAGTTACCTCTCCCTTATTGACAAATATTGCGTTTTCGCAACGAAGCTATACCACGATTTTATACCACAACATATAGTATGTCAAGGGAATTGCGCCCACCATATGCTTGTTTTTCTCAGCGTTTTTTCCAAAAGCCCTGAAAAAGCGGAGTACAACGGGAAAAAACGGCCAAAAAAAATTTTCCTCCGCCTCCCTCAGCGCCCGACAGAGGAAAGGCGCAGACCAGTCTGCCCAGTCTGCGCCCTCCGTCTTTTCTATAGGAATGTTGCTTATTTCCCTGCCCGCTTGTTCGCCTCTTCCACCAGCCGCACGGCAGAGGAGAGCCCCAGGCCAATCCGGGCGACGCCCATGTCTACCAGCTCGTCAAGCATCTCCAGCGTGCGTATGCCGCCGGCAGCTTTCACCTTCACCCTGCCCTTGTTTTGATCCATGATGATTTTCACGTGCTCCAGCGTGGTTGGGCCCACGGTGCCCGTGCCCGTCTTAATGTAGTCTACCCCGCCTTCAATCAGCAGCTCGCAGGCGTCGCGAATCTCCTTCTCGCTCATAATGGCGGTCTCGATGATGCATTTGTATACCACGTCCGGGCCGATGGCCTCGCGGACGGCGCGAATATCCTCCACCACCTCTTTATACATACCGGACTTGAAGTAGCTGAAGTTGATGGTATTCTCCACTTCGTCAGCCCCCTGCTCCAGATTCCACTTGGAGCCAAACACCTTGATGGGCACATTGTCCGCCCCGTTGATGGCGCCGCTGCTGGAGAGCAGCACTGTGTCGTAGCCCTTCAGGGCCTCCACCATATAGGGCAGCCAGCATCTCGGCCCGATAGTGCCGTAAAAGTTGTATTTTTTGCACGCAGCGATGAGTTCGTCAACGTCGTTTTTCGAGCATAGCGTCGTGATAATAGTCGCGTCTGTCATTCTGGCAAGCTGATTTCCGTCTTTTAAAGGCATAATGATTCTCCTTATACTAATATAATGTTATATAACATCTTGTTAATATTATATAATATCTCTCTCCAGATGTCAACTAATTTTTCTAAAGAAAAAGGCCTGCTCCCCGGCAGGCCTCTCTACTTTTGCTACGCTATCAAAAAATCCCACTCATTATAGGCATAGTCGTAGTAATCATCATAGTAATCGTCGTAATATCCGTCGTAATAATCTTCCCAGGTGTCACCATAGGAGTAATCCCAATCGTAGGTCCAATCCTGCGCCAGGGAAAGCCCCACTGAAAACAAAATCAGGAACAGGATGAGAAGAATCACCGTCAGCACAAGGCCGATAATGCCCAGAATAAAGCCAGCCTTTGCCATTCCGTTGGGATGCGCCTTTTCCTCGCTTTTCCCGAAAATCAGAGCCAGAATCGCGCAAGGCAGGGACACAAAGAAGATAGCCGTAAACAAGATGCCTGCGATGCCCAAAATCATTGCCGCAATGGACTTTCCCGAATAGGTCTTTGCCGGCGGGTTGGCAAAGGCGTCCTGCTGCGGCCGCTCATAGGCAGTCTGGCCGTTCTGCTCCCCGGTATTTTTAAGCGGCTCGTTAAAGTTAAAATCATCGCCGTGAAACTGCTCCATTCAAAAACCTCCTCAAAAGCTTTCTTCTTTTATTTTAAATGCCCCGGGCAATGCTTGCAAGCTTTTTTTGTCCTTTCAGAATAAAAATACGGCAGCCGGACTAAGCCGGCCGCCGCTTTCTTGGCTATTGGTTGCGCTTTGCCCTAGCGTTATTTCATGCTGGGGATGAAGCAGGCCTTCAGAACCTCGTTGCCCTTCTCAATCTTGGCAAAGATATCCTCGGCAGCTTCTACCGTCAGAGGCATACGGTGGGTG
>DBGCIZ010000003.1:0-3694 GCA_048355355.1 Christensenellaceae bacterium
GGGCCGGAATATGCGGCCCGGTTCGTCCAGAGGGCAGCGGCGCTGGGCATCCCCCATCTTTTGAATACCATGGTGCTGGACATCAGCGGAGACAGAGTGGTCACTGCGGTGAACCGGCAGGAGGGCGTGTTTCAGATTAAGGCGGGGGCGGTCGTGCTGTGCATGGGCTGCCGCGAGCGGCCGAGAGGCGCCCTCAACATCCCGGGATACCGGCCGGCGGGCATTTTCTCTGCGGGCACGGCCCAGCGCATGGTAAACGTAGAGGGCTATCTTCCGGGGCGGGAGGTAGTGATTCTCGGCTCGGGCGATATTGGCCTGATTATGGCCCGGCGGATGACTCTGGAGGGGGCGAAGGTGAAGGCCGTTGCGGAAATCATGCCCTATTCCGGCGGGCTGAAGCGCAATATCGTCCAGTGCCTGGACGATTTCGGCATCCCTCTGAAGCTTTCCCACACGGTGGTGGAAATTAGCGGCAGGGAGCGGGTGGAGTCCGTGACGCTGGCCCAGGTGGACGGCAATATGCGGCCCATTCCCGGGACGGAGGAGGTCTATCCCTGCGACACGCTGCTCCTGTCCGTAGGGCTGATTCCTGAAAATGAGCTCTCCCGCCAGGCTGGGGTGGAGCTGAGCCCGGTCACGTCGGGCCCGGTGGTCAACGAGCGGCTGGAGACCAGCGTCCCCGGCATCTTTGCCTGCGGCAACGTGCTCCACGTCCACGATTTGGTGGACTATGTTTCCGAGGAGGCGGAGCTGGCCGGGAAAAACGCCGCCCGCTTTGTCCGCGAGGGCAAGAGCGCGGATCGGGGCAGGGCTGTGGCAGTGGCGGCGGGCAAGGGCGTCCGCTACACAGTGCCGTCGTATCTTCATCCAGAGGACATGGAGGAACGGCAGACAATCCGCTTCCGTGTGGACCGGGTCTATCAGGGGGCCAGCATCTGCGTCTATTTTGACGAAAAGCAGGTGCAGCGGAAAAAGCGCAGGATTCTCGCCCCAGGCGAGATGGAGCAGATTGCCGTTGCCAGAGAGGCGCTGGAGGGCCAGCCAGGCCTCGGAAGCATTACCATTGCCATAGAGGAGGATGCGTGACATGGAAAAAAGAGAGCTGACCTGCATCGGCTGCCCCATGGGCTGCGCCATCACCGTGACGCTGGAAAAGGGAGAAATTCGGGAGATAACAGGGCAAACCTGCAAGCAGGGCGAGCGATACGCCAGAAAAGAGGTAACCAACCCGACGCGGATTGTCACGTCGACCCTGCGGGTCAGGGGCGGCTGCATGCCGGTTGTGCCGGTAAAAACCAGCATGGACATCCCAAAAGAGAGGATTTTCGCCTGTATGGAGGCCATGAAGGGGCTGGAGGTGGCTGCGCCAATCCGGCTGGGAGAGGTCCTGCTGCCCCGCATTGCAGGGACGGAGGCGGATTTGATTGCCACCAGAGACGTGGCGAAAGGAGAGGGCTGACCGGCCAACGCAAAAGCAGGGCAAAGGGAAGCGCATATTTGCCAGAGCATGGGAAGATATGCGCTTTGCTTTACGGAAAACGGGCGCCGTGGGCCTCAGCTTCTATTCATTTTGTTTTTGCTATGGCAATCCACGCGTCCATCTCCCAATCGATAGGCGTCATGTTAGCGCGGGAGAGCGCGGCGTTTTCTCTAATCGATTTCTGATAATCTAAATAATCCTGATAGCAATGGAGCTTGCTCCATGCGCAGAGCAGGGGAGGGATGCCCAGCTGTTTTTCGGCGGCCGTTAAAATATAGCTGTCAATGGGAATGTGGAGCAGCGGAGACAGCTGGTTGACGGTTTTGCCATATTCCCAGCAGAAGGAGGGCGCGTCGTCTCGCAGGATCCAATAGAACAGGTAGAGATATTTGACGGTCATGTTCACCCATTTTTGCGCAATGCCGTATGAAAACGGGCGCTCAGGGGTACAAAGCTGTTGGCCCTGATAGGATTCAACCAATTGACGGCAAAGCGCTTGATGCTGCTGGTCGTAATCCTCCTGGCTCATGGCAGGGGACAGGGCATCGACAAAATCCCTGATTTTCACCATCGCTTCTGCTTTGGTGCGCTCCTTATCCACGCCCTCACAAAGGGACAAAACATGGCTGGCAGCATCCCGATAGGCCCGCCGCATTGCTGCGGTTAGGATGTCTGCGGGGGTGTCCTTGCAAGTAATCCCAAAAAAACTGAACAGTAAAAAATCCATGGCCTTGCGTGACTTTGGCGCAGAGAGGAAAGATTCGGTCAATGGGTTCAGAGAGGGCAAGGAGCTCCATGCCAAGGTGGCTTTGAGGAGATGGCCTGCTTGAAGCAGAGCAACCCGTGAAATGGCCCAATGAGGTGGCTATCTCGTCACTCTGTTTTATTTTACCCCATGGCAATAGGGAACCTCAAAAAATGCAGGATGAGGTTCTCGCAGCTGCAAGCATAAAGCGACGCAGAGGGGAGTGGGGCGGCGTAGCGTTGCTAACGTATTGCTAACAAAGCTCCTATGATGCCACACATGGAAAAAGAAAAGCTGCCTTTCGAATTTTCTGCTTAACAGAGGAAACAAAAAAATAACCGTACTTCGTACGGTAAATTTTTTTGGTGACCCACCGGAGATTCGAACTCCGGACACCTTGATTAAAAGTCAAGTGCTCTGCCAACTGAGCTAGTGGGTCAAAATAAAAATGGCTGGGGTGGCAGGATTTGAACCTACGAATGCGGGAGTCAAAGTCCCGTGCCTTACCACTTGGCGACACCCCATCATTTCATATGGGGTGGGTAGTGGGACTCGAACCCACGACCTCCAGGGCCACAACCTGGCACTCTAACCAACTGAGCTATACCCACCGCAGATGGCGCGCCTGCAGGGATTCGAACCCCGGACACACGGCTTAGAAGGCCGTTGCTCTATCCAACTGAGCTACAGACGCACATTGCTTCTGCCCCTGCCAATGAAAAGGGCGTCTGCGGCGCAAACCGCGCCCCGCGCTTATTCAAGCAAAATCGATTATATCTCAAATTCTGGGACATGTCAAGCAAAATATAAAGGGTTTTGCAAAAAAGGCGCGGCCAGGCAGCCGCGCCCTTGCGTAGGCTTAGGTCTTAGAGCTGCCTGGCGCCGAAGCCCACCTTGCGCTGGGCCTTGGCCAGAACCTTATAGGCGGTTTTGGCGGCCTTTTCGCTGCCCTCCGTCATGACCTGGCTTAAGAATGCCTTATCGGCGCGGATTTCCCGGTAGCGGGCCTGGAGAGGCTCTAAAACGGCAATGACAGCGTCCGCCACCTTGGTTTTCAGGGAGCCGTAGCCCTGGCCGGCAAATTCCCGCTCCGCAGCCTCGGGAGTTATTCCCTCGATGGCGGCATAGATGGAGAGCAGGTTGGAGACACCCGGCTTCTCCTCCGGGCTGAAGCGGATTTCGCCATCGCTATCGGTGACAGCCCGCTTGATTTTATTGCGGATGACGTCGGGCTCATCCAGCATGGCGATATAGGCGTTGGGATTTTCGTCCGACTTGGACATCTTCTTTTCCGGCTCCTGCAGGCTCATCACCTTGGCGCCCACCTGCGGGATATAGCCGTCCGGCATGGTAAAGGTGGGGGAATATACGCCGTTGAAGCGCTGGGCAATGTTGCGCGCCAGCTCCAGATGCTGCTTCTGGTCGATGCCGATGGGCACGAGGTCCGTCTGATACAAAAGGATGTCCGC
>DBGCIZ010000004.1:0-5296 GCA_048355355.1 Christensenellaceae bacterium
GTGTTGCCGAAGAAAACAAAGTCTCCGTCAGAGGAAACCTGCCCCGCGTCCGTCAGCAGGAAGGCACAGGCGTCCAGGTCAAAGTCCGCCCCTGTGTCATACTGGTTCGTGTCCCACCCCAGGCCAACGATAACGTTGCTGAGCCCCGGGTTGTCCTTCGTGATGCTGACCTTTTGTCCCTTTGTCAAATTAACTGGCATATTCTCTCTCCTTTCCTATTCCGCGTCAATGCCATAGTTGGCGCAGAGAGCCGCCAGGCCGCCGTTAAAGCCGCTGCCAATGGCGTTAAATTTCCACTCTCCGCCATGGCGGTAAATCTCGCCTACCACCAAGGCCGTCTCAATGGAGAAATCCTCCCCCAGGTCATAGCGCAGGATTTCCGTCTGGGTCACGTCATCCACAATGCGGATAAAGGCGTTGGCCACCTGGCCGAAATTCTGCCGCCGCGCCTCCGCCTCGTAGATTGTGACGGTAAAGGCGATTCTGGAAATATTAGAGGGCACCAGGGATAAATCGACGAAAATCTGCTCGTCGTCTCCCTCGCCCGCGCCGGTCCTGTTGTCTCCCATGTGCTTCACGGCGCCGCTCTGATGCTCCAAATTGCCATAAAACACGAACTCCCTCTCTGTAGGGGCCTTGCCGTTTTCCCCAAGAAGGAATGCGGAAGCGTCTAAGTCAAAGTCTGCCCCTGTATCAAACTGGTTAATATCCCAGCCCAGGCCTACCATCAGCTTTTTCAGGCTTGGGTTGTCCTTCGTCAGACTGACCTTTTGTCCCTTCGTCAAATTAATCGACATTTTCTCTCCTCCTTCATTATTTCTTCGCAGGCATGTGATATTGCTTGTTGAACTCCTCCTTGATGGCGTTTAAGCGAACCTTATCCTCCTCCCGCTGGCGCTTGGCATTCTCCTGAATCTGCTGTGTCTCCTGAATGCCGTTCATAATGGTCCGCCAGGTTGTCTCCAGCGTCTCGATTTTCACCGAGCTGCCAGATGCCAGCCGCGCTGTCATCTTAGACTGCTCTACAGTATTCTGAGCATTTTTAATGAGCATCTCGTTGGTCTTCTGGTCGAGAGCGGACATTGCCTCCGCCTGGATTCTCTGCCGCTTCAGCATGATGGCCTGGGCCAGCGCCTGCTTAAAGATGGGCAGGGTGACGATAAAGGCGGAATTGATCTTCCGAACCAGATTCATGTTGCTGAATTCCATGGTTTTAATCATGGGGATAGACTGCATGGCCACATTTTCCGCCACCCGCAGGTCCTGCGTCCGCTGCTCCAGCATCATTTGGGCCTGCTCCAGCGTGGTCAGCTCAAACTGAATGGAGTTGTCTCCACTCTCCTCCATATCCTTCTGGCGCTGGGCCCGATATACCTGAATTTCCCGAATGCCCTGCTCCCCGGCCAGAATGTACTTTACCAGCTCGTGATAATAGTTGACGTTCACCTCGAACATCTTCTCCAGATTTTTGTTAGACTCCTTAATCTCGCTCTCATACTGCTTCAGCTTGACGTAGATTTTGTCTACCTCATCGCCCATGGTCTTATATTTGGCCAGAATCTTGTCCAACTGCTTGCGCAGGCCGCCGAACAGCTTGCCAAACACGCCTGGGTTCTCCTTAATCTCCTCAATATCGAACTTCTCCATGATTTTGGCCAGAATGTTGAGCATCTCGCTGGAATTGTCCAGCTGGGCCATATTCATGCTGTTGAGCACTACGTCCGAGGCCTTCGATATCTCGTCCGCCACCGGCGCACCGAAGGATACGATGGTATCCAGGTTGTAAATCTCAATCTGGCTGGCCAGGGCGTCTACCTCCGGCGAGTTGACGTATTGCACCTCCAGCTGCTTTCTGTCGTCCTCAATGCTGTAGTCTGTCACCTCGATAATGTCATCCTGTTGGGGCGCGGCGGGAGCCGGCGCCGGCTGCTTCCTCGTAAAATCCAAACCCATAATTCAATTTCCTTTCCTGAAAAATTTGTCCTTGAGCGACTGCAGCATCGCGTCAGTAGCGCTTCTCAGATCCGGCGTGTGCAGGTCGTATAGATACTCGCCAATCTGATACTCGTTGATTATTTTTTGCGTATAGTCCCGCTCCACGCTCTGGTATCCCGTCGGCGTAAAGATGGCTATATCGAAACCGATCAAATTCAAAAATGCCAGCAAAATGGCGTCCTCTCTGGAATACATTGCCTCTGTTGCGTTGACCAAAACCAGCTTGGGCGGCGTCTTGGTAAAATCAAATTTCTGAATCAGGCGGGCAATGTCCTTGTTCACATTCAACGTCGTGGATACAATGGTATACTCCATGCCGTTCTGAAAGGTTCCCGCAATCGTCCGCTGGTCAATCAAAAGCTGGATTTTATCCAGCATATAGTCCTGCATCTCCTCTCGCAAATAACCGTAGCGAAAGGCATGGCTCCGCTTGATTTTCTCCCGCTGGAGCTTTCCGTTTTTCAAAAAATCCGTCGCCAGAGAAGTAATCATATTGGTCTCCTTCCCAGAACGGATGGGAGCCTTGGTGATAAGAACCGTGTCCTCCGTCAAAAGCCTGCGGATAGACTGCCAATAGGCCGCCACGTTGCCCTCCTTCACGCCGGAAATTTTGGCGAAAATCACCGGCATGGTCACCTCTCCATCAATAACGTTGAAGCCAGGTCTGTATTTCAGCTCCTGATGCCAGAGGATAGGGATCTCCTCATACATGGTTTGCAGCGTCAGCGCCGTCGCCGTCTTATGCTGCATATTGCGATACATGCCCGTATCCTGATACATGAGGGCGTCCAGCTCCCGCTCCGCATGATAGGCCACGGTTCCCATCTGAACGCCGGCCAGGCTTGTGGGGAACTGCTCCACCTTCATCGACGTATCAAAGGACTTTTCAAAGAGCATTTTGTCTGCCAGAGCAGTCTCTTCCTCCAGGGCTGGAGAAAACACGACCACGTCCACAGGCAGCCGGGAAAGCAGCCTCAGGAAGGCCGCCTCGTTTCTGTCTCCACAGGCGCCCATATAGAGCAGCAGAGCAGTCTCCGGCAGCTTCAGGCCCTTAAACAGGCGATACTGATAGCGGCTCAGCCAGCAGAGCAGATACACCCCCATGTTCAGCAGCTTGTTCAGCGGCAGAGTAGCCTGCTCCTCCATCACGGACAAAAAGGCGCTGCGCATCAGCTGCTGCACCTGGTTGTTCTCCGCATAGATGATGTTTTTCATCAGCCCCCCAATCAACGCTGTGGGCGTGCTGTAATTCTCCCGTCTGATTTTTGCAATTTCATCCACCGCCGGCTTTTCTATGCTCCCGTTGACGATGACGTTGTTTCTATGGCTTACTTTTTTATAGAATTCGTATAGATGAGTCAGATAAGTAGCCTTGTCCTCTACACCCCGCAGCAATACAAAGGCATTGTAAAAGAAGCCTGGCTCTGCGCCTCTGGCAGTCTGCTCCTTCTCGATATTTTCCAAAATGTCGCCTATCACCCAGGCATTGATGCAGGGGTGCCACGCCGTCTCGATTTTTGGCAGAGGCTGCTCCCGCAAACTTCCGGCAGCAGGCTGCCGCGCCGCAGGCGCTTGCTGCTGATTATCCGGCCTTGGGGTAGGTCTGGCCTGCGCCTCTTGCTGCCGCAGCTCCGCCTCCAGCGCTTTTAAAGAAAAACCCGGCGGAAAGGGCTCGCTTCCCGATACGAGAAAGGAAAGCGCACTTTGCGGGTCCAGCTTTACGTAGGCTCCGTCCCCGGCGTATTCTAAAACTGCAACGTCGCAGCCCGCCTTGTTTAGAATACCCAGCATCTTCAGCTCATAGGCAGAGACGTCCCCCTCGTGCAGAATTTTTGGGACGGAGGGCCTGTCCAGCTGGTTCAGCACCCTCTCAAATTTATAATACATCCAGCACATGAACTTGATATAGGCATTTTTCAGCATATTCTCGTTCTTGCCTTCTCTTCGCATGGCATCCAGTACGTCGTAAATAGCAATAGAAATACACTGCCTCTGGCCAAGGGTCAGCCGGGGCATCCACTTTTTCAGCCGGTCGCCAAGAAAGCCGGGGCTCATCTGGAACTCCTGCCCCATGGTTTCTTCGTAATAGGCCAGGTTATTCTCATCCGGATTGGGCAGCTTTCCCAGGATGACGACACCCTCCCGCTTTGCCAGCTGGTAATATCGCTTTAAAAAACGGGCTACCTCCTGCCCATAGCCGGCAATACGGCAAAACAGCGCCGTCTTTTCTCTTCTGCTGTTTTTGTCGATAAAATAATCGTCCAGTGAAATTGCCATAGCGTCCTAATCTACCCTGCCGTTCCCCCAAATAGGCCTATATTAGCCAAGGCTATTCTACCATTTCCCCACCGTTTTTTCAAGCAGGCGGCGAATTATCCCCGCACGCCGTAAATGCGCGCCAGGATGGCCGTCCGTTTCGCCCATCTGCCGTGGGTTTTTACCTCTGTCATCCGCTGGGATGAGGCATTTTTCTCTACCATAAGGCCCTCGCCTTCCCCCCAGCCCAGGATGCGCTCTGCATCATCCCGGTCAGCCGCATCCACCATCAGGCTCTCGTTAACCACGGCAATCTGGTTTGGATGAATGACCGTTTTGCCCACAAAGCCGTTGAGCCTGTCCAACCGCAGCTCTCGCCGGAGGCCCTCCTGCCAGCCCTCCCCGCTAAAATACTCCCACACGGGGCCAGAAACCACATAGTCTCTGGAAAATACAGCAACAATGTCCTTTAAAATGTCGGCAACCGGGCCCATGTCATAAATTGTGTCTCGCCAATGCCGGCGAATGCCAAAGACGTTGCATAGGTCGTTGCCCCCAACGCGGATGTTCAGAATCTGCTCCCCTGCGCCGTCTAAATAGTCCTTGACGCGGAACAGCTCTTTTCTCCTCCGCCGCAAGTCCGTCAGCTCTCGGCTCTCCAGAATGGGCATAGCGTAGAGCCTGCGCCCGAGGCTGGCTTCCCCCTCCTCCATCTGGCGCAGATAGGCCTCTGCGTTCCTTTCGCAGAACTTGGGGAGCACAAAGCCCGTCACCAGGCTGGCGTCTATGGCAGCCAGCAGGCGGCCAATCTGCTCCGGCTCCCGCACCCGAATAAATATTTTGGGGAGGTAAAAGGCCCCCTCTTCCCTGTATTGTTTTAAAAGACGAAGTGTTTCCACCGTCTGCGCCTCTGCCTGCTCTACGGCAGTGTCTCCAATGGAATCCTCGAGACACAGGGCCAGGGAATAGGGCTTCCCGAATGCCCCCTGGGCGACGTGCTCTGCCAGCCTTTCGTTTGTGGCAGGGCAATATAAAAGCGCGCCAA
>DBGCIZ010000005.1:0-2555 GCA_048355355.1 Christensenellaceae bacterium
GACAGAGACGCCTCGCTAAGGGATAAGCCCTCCAAATCTGCTAAGGCGCTGGATGCAAAATCCAGAGAAGTTTCTGCCGATGCCGCATCCAGCTCCTGTTGAAGCTGGTCTCGTTGCGCAGAGGTGGCCTCTAGGTCTTGGCGAAGCTGGTCCCGCTCTGCCACAACGGCATCGTAATCCTCCTGAGAGATACTGCTGGCGCACCCGGCCAAGGCAAGGACGGCGATAGCCAAAAATGCAAAAAACAAAGATAATTTTTTCATAATTTCCCCCTCATTTGCTTAAAATGCTCATTTTTATTATACCAAATTCTGTCAGTGATTTCGACAAAAAATACAAAAATATTTATGCAAAATGGAAGGATGAAGAAGATTCCTCTTTAAAAAATCAAGATATTGCTATAAAAGGGAAATAATATCTAAAATTATGTTTAAAAATATCGTAATATATGTTAAAATTTATAAAATTCAAATCAATCATAGAGGAAGTTATGAAAAAATTTTTTTAGGATGCCTTGTGTTATTGTTTGCATTGGCGCTTTTGGGCTGTGGTGCAGAGCAGGTAACGGAAACGCTCCCGGCTTCAACGCCGCCTGTTGCTGATAACGAGGCTTCGGCAGAGGCAACGCTGGCGCCGACACCATCTCCGGAGCCTATCGCAACGCCGTATCCAGAGCAATCGTCTCTGGATACGCAGGGCCAGGTGGGGGCCATGAAATATCGCTTTTCTTCTGACTGGATGGCGCAGCAGGAGGACGATTCCTACACTTATCATTTTGTAGATGGGGGCGACATTTACACGATCAATGTTACCCGGCATACTGGGGAGGACTTCTCGGGCAGCGAGGAAGCTTATCTGAGCTCCTATGTGGACTACTATCTGGAGAATACGCCGGAGGATACCCTGCTGAAGGAGGAATATCCGACCATAGGCGGAAAGCAGGCGCTGCGCATGAACACGGATGATAACGATGGCACTGGGATGGACAGCTATATCATACTAGACGGCACGAGCCGCTATATGATTACCATGCTTTACCCGATGGACGGCCAGTTGGACCACGAGCAATGGCTCTCTGCGGTGCTGGATTCCGTAACCTTTACGGAGGAGCCCGTCAGCGACGATAGCACAGAGCGCTATGACCTTCTTCAGGACAAAACGGTGACCTTAGACGACGGCTCTATCCTGGACTTTGGCATTTTGTATGACAAGGTTGAGGATAACGAATCAGGCGTAGCTATCTGGACCTTCCCGGATGACATTAGCGAGGTCAGGCAGGCTGCAAGAATTTTAGAGGTAGGCTATATCTTCAGCGAGGAGCTGGGTATGGGGGATTACAGTATTTCCATAGAGGATACGGACACGATGATTGCCTATGAGGATGGGGAAATCGTTGTGGCCAACGCACCGGACGGATTTTTTGATGCAGTAGATACGACGGATACGGAAATGCTGGAGGAGATTGACTGGCTGATTGCGCAATTGGATTAGAAAGCTAAAAAAGGCAGGGGCCATGTTCCCTGCCTTTTTTAATAGAAGTGACGGGCGGCGACGGTGGAGCACGGAAAGAACCCTCTATCGGATTTTTATTTGGGGGAGGGGGCTTGACGAAAATGGAGGAATCTTCCGTGTCTGCGATGACAAAGCGACACAGAGGGAAATAGAATGGCGTGGCGTTGCTAACGTATTGCTAACAAAACTCCTCGGTTCCCAAAAATGGAAAAAGAAAAACCACATTGCAATGCCTTGATTTTACTTACCATGGACAACATAGAGATTTTATCTTGCTAGTGCCCCCACGGGAAAGTGGTAGTGCGGCGGAGCCGTCATGCCCGCGCTTGCAAGGGCATAGGCAGAGCAAACGAGCTTTCGTGGGGAAAAGGAGCAAGGATAGAGCGATAAAAAAATCCCACTCATTTTTGAGTGGGATGATAATCGCGAAATCCATCGCGACATGGTGGAGATAGAGGGACTTGAACCCTCGGCCTCTTGAATGCCATTCAAGCGCGCTAGCCAACTGCGCCATACCCCCACGGCAACCTAACGAAATAGATTATACCGTTTTTTTTATCATTCGTCAATACTTTTCTTTACAAACTTTTTTCCGGACAGTTTAGGGGAAGGCGGACAAAAAAGCCGGCCCCTGGCCAAGGGACCGGCTGAACAGACGCCCTATTCCCCAAAAAGGGGCGTGGAAAAATAGCGGTCTCCGCCATCGGGGAAGAGCACCACAATGGTTTTCCCCTGGTTTTCCGGGCGGAGGGCCAGCTCCTTGGCAGCGTAGACCGCCGCGCCAGAGGATATTCCCACCAGGAAGCCCTCCTGCCGCGCAATCTGCCGCCCGGCTTCGAAGGCCGCCTCGTTGGCGACGGGCATGACTTCATCATAAATCTCTGTATTGAGAACGGAGGGCACAAATCCGGCGCCAATGCCCTGAATCTGATGGGGGCCGGCAGGGCCGCCGGAGAGGACTGGCGAGCCCTCTGGCTCTACGGCCACGACGCGAATGGCAGGGTTCCGCTCCTTGAGATACTCTCCCACGCCGGTTATGGTGC
>DBGCIZ010000006.1:0-1674 GCA_048355355.1 Christensenellaceae bacterium
GCGCCAATGCGCAGCAGCATCTCCGGGCCGGAGCGGATTGCCGAGCCGATGAGGGAGATGGTCCCCACAGGCCCAGCCACCTGGTCCGCGCCCTGGCCTCTGAAAATCAGGTCTCCCAAAAACTCAAACATTTCCTTCACAATTAAAAACAGCCATTTGAAGCTGAGCCCAATGGCCTCAAAAAAGCCAAAGGTTCGCCGCTCAGAGCCAATGCCGATACCTAGCACGCGGCCGCCTGTCTCGCTGTCTGTCATAGTGGGCACGTCGTAGGCGATTTCCTCGCCGTCCCGCTCCAGAACCATATCCACCACACCGTTCGTCTCCTGAATGGTCATCATGGAGACTTCCATCATAAAGTCGATTTCCTGCCCGTTGATGCTGACGATCGTATCCCCTTCCCGAATCCCCATGGCGTAGGCCGGGCTGTCCTGCTCCACAGAGCGCACTACCGGCGTGTAATCTCCAAAGCAGGTCAAGACCACCACTGTCAAGAGAAAGGCCACCACCACGTTCATAAAGGGGCCGGCCGCCAAGGTCAGCGCCCGTTGCCATTTTGGGCGGCTGTTAAAGGCCGCCGGGTCCTTCTGGTCTTCATCCTCCCCATAAAACTGAACAAAGCCACCGATGGGCAGCGCTCTCAGAGAGTATCGGATTCCGTTCTTTTTGGACACCCTGGAGACGATTTTCGGCCCCATGCCAGCGGCGAACTCCTCAATGCGGAAATGGCAGAGCCTGCCTACAATATAGTGGCCCCATTCATGGGCGATGACCAGAACGGTCAAAACCAGCAGCCCAACGATAATCGTTAAAACTGTATCCAAGTCACACCTCCCTTAACAGGCTATCGACTATATTATACTACATTTTTCTTCCGTCTATGTTTGCTCACATATTGTTTCAAAAGGATTCAAAATCCGGAAACAATTTTCCCTCCCCTACCGGAGGAATCTGCGGATTTCCCCGTCCAGCTCGTAAATATCAGCAAAAGAGCGAACCGCCGTGCCGGAGAACTTCCGCATGGCCGTCTCTATGGTCCGCCAGATGTCTGCAAAGCCCAGCTTTCCCCGCAAAAAACGCTCCACCGCTACTTCGTTGGCCGTGTTGTAGGCAATTGCCGCGGCTTGTCCTGCCTCCATGGCGTCATAGGCCATGCGCAAAGCGGGGAATTTTCCAAAATCGGGCTGCTCAAAATGCAGGCTGCCAATGGTAAACAGATCCAACGGCGCCACTCCCGCGTCTCCCCGTTCCGGATAAGCTAACGCCCCGCTAATCGCCAGGCGCATATCCGGCGCGGCCATCTGCGCCATGACAGAATGATCCCGAAACTCCACCATGGAATGGATGACGCTCTCCCGATGGACCACCACCTGAATCCGCTCCGGCGGCACGCCAAAAAGCCAGCTGTTTTCCATCATCTCCAACCCCTTGTTGACCAGGGTTGCGCTGTCTATGGTGATTTTTTTGCCCATGCTCCAGTTAGGATGCTTCAGGGCCTGCTCCGGCGTGATTGCGTCAAATTTCTCCCTGGGCCAGCTGCGGAATGGGCCCCCTGAGGCAGTCAGCAGGATTTTTTCAACAGTGTCCTGCTTTCTTCCCGCCAGGCATTCAAAAATCGCGTAGGATTCGCTGTCCACCGGCAATACACTGGCCTGGGAGTTGTCCATCAGCTCCCGC
>DBGCIZ010000007.1:0-8868 GCA_048355355.1 Christensenellaceae bacterium
CCGAAACATGAGAGACACCTCACATTACGCGCCGAATTTGCCGGTTAGCCACCAATAGACGGCAGTAACTGCGATGGAAACGCCAAGGCTGATGCACATGGCGATGGTGAAGTGCTTCATGGCCCAGCCAAGGGCGCGGGAGATTTTGTTGCGCAGCAGCATGATTGCAACAAACACCACCAAAAACAGTATGCCCAGCAGCTGGTCCTTCGTTTCGCCAGTGATGATTAAGGTGACCCACACGAGCAGGCCGCTTACAATGCCAAAGACAATTTCAAAAATCTTTTGCTTTTTCTCGTCGAAATTTTTTAGCTTTTCCAGTATAAAATCCATTCCAATACTCCTTGCGGTTTCTGACTAATTTCTATTATCGCATATGGAGCATATAAAATCTATGATTTTTTTCGCAAATAGGTTTATTTTTTATCATCATTGTGTTATCATGTTACTAGTTCAAATAAGATATATTCAAAAGAGCGCTCAGGTGGGCGCAGATAATTTCATAAAACCGGCAGGGGCATCCCCCCCACGATTTGTTCTATTTAGAAATTTGAGTTTGCGCGGAGACGCGCAGAGCATAGCCATATCATCCATGTGCGCCACAAAAAGCACATAGAAACGAGGAGAAACATGAAGGTATACAACGCTGACAGTATTCGAAACATTGCTGTTGTAGGACATGGCGGAGACGGCAAAACCACGCTGGTAGAAGCCATGCTGTTTAACGCAGGCGCTACGGAGCGCAGGGGCCGGGTTGAGGACGGCAATACGACCACGGATTACGACCCGGAGGAGACCAAAAGGCACATTTCTTTGACCACCGCTCTGGCTCCCATCGAGTGGAAAAACACAAAGCTCAATTTGATAGATGCTCCCGGATTTTTCGACTTCGTGGGAGAGACAACCCAGGCCTATTATATGGCAGACGCTGCGCTGGTGCTGGTAAACGCCTTTTCTGGCGTGGGAGTAGGCGCGGAGAAGGCCTTCCAATATTGCAAGACGGCAGGAAAGCCCATGGCAATCCTGGTGAACCAGATTGACAAGGAACATGCCAGCTTTGACAAAACGGTAGAGCAGCTGCGCGAAAAGCTGGGCGCAGGTGTGGCCCCGCTGCAATACCCCATTTTAGAGGGGGAGAGCTTCAAGGGATATGTAGACATTATCGAAAACAAGGCCTACGCCTTTGACGGCGAAAAGCTGAAGCCTATCGACATGCCCGCCGCTGTGGCAGACGAGGTGGAGAGCATCCGCGAGCAGGTCATTGAAGATGCCGCCACGAACGACGAGGATTTGATGATGCTGTTCCTGGATGGCGGAGAGCTGAAAAAGGAGGACGTGCTGAAGGGCCTGGCGGAGGGCATCCGCACCTGCAGCATTTACCCCGTGTTTGTGGCCTCGGCGGTCCAAAATCTGGGCGTAGCCCAGCTGATGGATGCGCTGGTGGACTATATGCCCGCGGCGGATAAGGCGCCGGCCATGGAGGCGACTGACGCAAAGGACGAGGTCGTCGAGATAGAGCGGGACGCTGCCGGCCCCTTTGCGGCGCAGGTTCTCAAGACCATTGCAGACCCCTTTGTGGGAAGAATCAACATTATAAAGGTATATCGCGGGACGCTGAAAACAGATACCCCCATTTTCAACATGAATGCAGACAAGGCGGAGAAGCTCAACGCGGTCAGCATCATGCGGGGAAAGAAGCTGATCAACGTGCCCGAGCTGAAGGCGGGCGACATTGGCGCCCTCTCCAAGCTGCAATACACCCATACGGGTGACACGCTCTGCGCCCAAAGCTGCAAAGTCAAGTTTGAGCCAATCAGCTTTGGCGAGCCCTGCATCTCTTTGGCCGTATCTGCCAAGAAGCAGGGAGAGGAGGAGAAGGTCTTTGCCGGGCTGCATCGCCTGGAGGATGAGGACCCCACCTTTGTCATCGTAAAGAGCACGGAGACGGGGGATACCCTGGTGAGCGGCATGGGAGAGATGCATCTGGAAGTTATTTGCCAGAAGCTGAAAAACAAATTTGGCGTAGAGGCCGTTTTAAGCGAGCCCAAGGTGCCTTACCGTGAGACCATCCGCAAGAGCGCCGAGGCAGAAGGAAAGCACAAGAAGCAGTCTGGCGGCGCCGGCCAGTTTGGCGTGGTTCAGATTCGCTTTGAGCCTCTGCTGGACGGCAATAAGGACTTTGAGTTTGTCAACGCCATTGTAGGCGGCGTGGTGCCCAAGGAATTCATCCCGGCCGTTGAGAAGGGCTTGAAGGAAAGCATGCAGAAGGGCGTTTTGGCGGGGTACCCCATGGTGAACATTAAGGCGACCCTGTTTGACGGCAAATACCACCCGGTAGACAGCAAGGAGGTTGCCTTCAAATCTGCGGCAAGGCTGGCATACAAGGCAGGCTGCGCAGCGGCGAACCCCGTCTTGCTGGAGCCCATCATGAAGGCAGAGGTGCTGATTCCGGATGAATACATGGGCGACATTATCGGCGACCTGAACAGGCGGCGTGGCCGTATCCTGGGGATGACGCCCATGGAGGGCGGAAACCAGCAGGTGGACGCAGAGGTGCCCATGAGCGAGATGACCAAGTATGCAACAGATTTGCGCTCCATGACCCAGGGCAGGGGCCAATTCCATCTGGAGTTTGAGCGCTATGAGGAGTTGCCGGCGAATCTGGCGGCAAAGGTCATCGAGCAGGCCAAAAAGGACGCAGAAGAGTAAAATCTATGTTAAATTTGCATGATATTTACTGATTTCTAGGAAGTGGACAGTGACAATCCTGCAAAAATACGCTATAATTGCGGCAGAAGAAAAATTGCTTTTGCCGCAATTTTTTTATCGTTCTTTGCAATAAAAAGAGGCGCTTATGCATTAAAGAAGTGAGAGGGACGGACGGATGATTTTGTTCGCGGTTGCAGCGGAGCTGAGAGCATCGAAAATAGACTTGGAGGAAGGGCTGATTGAGCGGATTGCCCAGGACGATATGGAGGCGTTTGAGCAGCTTTATAAAGTGACGGATAAGGTGGTATACGGGTTCATTTTATCCTATGTAAGAAATTATCACGACGCAGAGGACATCATGCACGACACCTATTGCCGTATTCGGGGGGCCGCAGGGACATACCAGCCCCAGGGCAAGCCACTGGCGTGGATTTTTACGATTGCGAAAAACCTGTGCCTGATGAAGCTGCGCACCAAATCCAGAGAGCTGGACGGAGAGGAGCAGCCCGTGCAGGTTTGCGAGAGCAGCGATGTCAGCGTCGTAGACAATATGGTGCTGAAGGCGGCGCTGGAGATATTGACCGTAGAGGAGCGGCAAATCGTCGTCCTCCATGCGGTAACCGGCATGAAGCATAGGGAGATTGCCCAAACCCTGGGGCTGAACCTCTCGTCTGTGCTTTCAAAATATGCGCGGGCGCTGAAGAAGCTAAAAAAACATCTGACAGTAAGGGAGGCGGACATATGAAAAAGAGAGAAATTGAGCAGTGCATTAAAAGAGCTGTAGAGCAGTCTGTCCCCGATGTGCTGGAGCAGGCGGCAAAGGCGCATGTTTATCCAGAGACGGTGCCTGTGGAGCAGGGCAGCCCTAAGAAGCGGAGGAGTAAGCTGGCGATGCGCCTGGCAAGCGCGGCGGCAGCGCTGGTTGTGCTGGTAGGGGCGGCTGTGTTTTTCACGGCCAACCAAAGCGCGGCGGCAGTGGACTCCATTATTAATATTGATATTAATCCAAGCGTAGAGCTGCGCACAAACAGAGATGATGTTGTGATTGAGGCGCTGGCTGTGAACGACGATGGAAACGATATTTTAGACGGCATGGATTTGACAAATGTAGACCTGGATGTGGCAGTCAATGCAATTATGGGCTCCATGTTTAAAAAGGGATATCTGGGAAACGATGCTTCGGAAACCATCCTGGTATCCGTCTTTAATGAGGATGAGCAAAAGGCGGCTCAAATTAAAAATGAGGTAGTGGAGGGCATCTCCGGCGCATTGAGTCAGGAGGAGCAGCAGGCGGTGATTCTGAACCAGCAGGTAGGTTCTGCGCCAACAGCCATGGAGGATGCGGAGACCCTTGCCAGGCAGTATCATACATCTGTAGGTAAAATTGTGTTTTTGCAGCATCTGGTGCAGCTGGATGACTCCCTGGTCTTTGAGAACCTGGTGGGGATGACGATGCAGGAAATCGTTCAAGAGATTGAGGCGAGAAATATCGATATCAGCTCCATTATTGAGATAGAAAGAGACGACAGCCTGTACGAAAACATCGAGGATGCCATTGATGATGTCAACGAAGGGGATTCTCTGAAGGATGACGATGCGGCCGCCACCAGCAGACCGACGGCGACACGCACAGCTGCCCCGCAGAAAACGGCCTCCGACGACGATGACCGGGACGACGATGACGATAGCGATGATGACAATGACGACGACCGGAGGCCCGTAGCCACCGCTAAGCCGGCCGCAACAAGGAAGCCTACGGCAACAGAAAAGCCCGCGGCGACGCAGAGACCGTCGGATGACGACGACGATGACGATGACCGGGACGATGATGGTGACGACGATGACGACGGGAATGACGATAGCGACGACAATGATGACGACGATGATCGGGACGATGACAACGATGATGACGACAACGATGACGATGATGATTGAGTAAAGGACAAAGAGGAAGGTGCGCTTCTCATGAGAGGGGCGCACCTTTTGTAATAGAAGAAAAGAGGGAGCACTCGAAGAAAACGTAGCGAAAATTCAAATAAAATGTGAACAATTTATTAAAATATTAAAATTATATTACAAAATTATATACAAAACGTATTCTGTATGATATACTGACACACATGGAGGAGGTGTCCCTCCGGGTAACTCAGAAACTTTAGGGAAGGAAAGGGATGATGAGGATGAACAGTATGCGCGGCTTTTTTCATAGCCTGAAGAAAAACGTCCAGCGAAGCTTAGACGACTGGACGCGAAACCGGGCTAGGAAAAAAGCCAGAGCAACTCGAAGAAGACAATACCAGAAAAGGTACAAGGGGGCTGCGGCCTCCAGCCCGGCGAGAGTTGTTGCAGAAGGTGTAACCGGCTTTTTTACCAGTATGACCAGGAAAAAGATGTCCGTCATTGCCAGCGTGCTGGTGGTCTGCATCGCAGTTCCCATTGCAGTTGCGTCGGCTGTTGACGACGGCCAGGGCGGCAAGATGATTGTTTTGGGAAGCGAGACCGTAGAGGCCAGCCCCTCCCCGGATAATGAGACGGAGGGAACCAGCCAGGCGAATACGCAGGCGAACAATGCCCAGGTACAGACGGTCAGCGCGGAGGACACCGCCCCCGCTACTCAGACGCCGGCAGAGACGCAGGACACTGCTGAGGCAACGCCGACCCCGGCGGCAGACAATGCTGCAGATGCTGAGGCCAGCGAAGAGCCGCAGGAGACAGCAACGCCCAGCGCAGAGCCGGAAGCCTTAGAGCTTCAGTATGGCGACGACTCGGAGAAGGTAGCGCAGATTCAGCAAAGACTCATGGAGCTGGGCTACATGGAGCAGGATGAGCCCACGGAGCACTTCGGAAGCGCCACTAGGCTGGGAGTCCAGCTGTTCCAGAGAAAGCACGAGCTGGAGATTGACGGAATCGTCGGCCAGACCACTTGGGATTTGCTGTTCTCTGACCAGGCGAAAAAATACTCCGTTTCCGTAGGAGAAAGCGGCACAGATGTAGAAGAACTGCAAAAGCGGCTCATGGAGCTGGGCTATATCGACACGGTAACGGGCTATTATGGCACGGATACAGAGGCGGCTGTGAAGCGCTTCCAGGAGAGAAACGGCCTGACCGCTGATGGAACCATTGGCGAGCAGACAAAGGAAATGCTCTATTCTGGAGACGCCAAGGCGGATGCGATCGACTATGGAACAGAGAGCGATGAAGTCAAAAAGTATCAGGAGCGGCTTATTGCCCTGGGCTATCTGACGGAGGAGGCCACTGGCCTCTACGGCAGCAACACCGTGGCGGCAGTGAAGCTGTTCCAGGAGAAAAACGGCCTTATTGCAGACGGCGCCTTGGGACCGGCTACCAAGGAGGCGCTGATGTCCTCGGATGCGCAGATTAACGCGCTCCTGATTGGAGACAGCGGCAGCGAGGTGGAGAAGGCGCAGCAGCGTCTGGTAGAGCTGAACTATCTGAAGGGCTACACGGGCTACTTTGGCTCTGACACAGAGAAGGCAGTGAAGCGCTTCCAGCAGAACAACGGCCTGACAGCAGACGGAAAGATTGGGCCCCAGACCATGCAGGCTCTCTATTCCGACGATGCAGTAGCAGCGGGATCTGCATCCAGCGATGACAGCAGTTCTTCCTCCGACGATAAGCAGGATGACAGCAGTTCTTCCAATAATAAGGGAGACAGTGGTTCTTCTTCGAATGACAAGAAGGAAGATAGCGGTTCCTCTTCTTCGAACGATAAGAAGGAAGATAGCAGTTCTTCCTCCAGCAAGGACGACGAGGTGGAAATCAGCGGCGCCGATGTGGATAGCCTCATCAGCGTGGCAAAATCCAAACTGGGATGCAAGTACGTTCTGGGCGCCAAGGGTCCAAACCAGTTTGACTGCTCCGGTTTTGTATACTGGTGCCTGAACCAGATTGGCGTGAACCAGAGCTATATGACCTCCGGCGGTTGGAAAAACTGCACCAAATACCCCACGGTTGACAGCCTGAGCGAGGTGAAGAAGGGCGACATCATCGTATTCAACGGCCATGTGGGCATTGCCCTGGGCGGCGGTAAGATGATAGACGCTTCTTCCAGCGACGGAGAAATCAGAATTGCAAATCTGAGTCAGTCCTATTGGCAGAGGAATTTCATCAAGGCCTGCAGAGTTCTGTAGGAAAACACGAAACACTTCCGGAATCCACCGTTCCCATGAACGGTGGATTTTTTGTATGGCATCAAACGCAACGCCAGAGAAAATTTTTTGCCGAAATGAATAGCTGAAAAATGCCTTAAGAAAGGGATTTCTCAGAGCATTTTTAAAATTACTTGTTAAAAAAATGTTACGAAGATGTATACAAATTATATTTTCTATGTTATAATACTTCCGTAGTAAAATTAGGCGTGAGCCAAAGGAAGAAAAAGTTCGGACGAAAGCAGAAAGGAAACGTTGGAATGAAGAAGATAGGAGATTTTTTTCAGGAGCTGATAGAAAGCGTATCGGGAAAAATCCAGTCTATGCAGAAAAGCCGAGGAAGAAAAAGAGCCAGAGGCGGCAGACAGCGGGCTTATAGCCGCTCCCGGCAAAAGACATATCGCATGAGCAACGCAAGAGTGCAGCCCAGGAGGCGGCCGGCGGCGCGCAGGAAGAGCGGACTGGCCCAGGTCTGGAGCAGCGTTGCGGCAAAGTGGAACAGCATTTTCACGGGCAAGGGAAGGCTTGCCTGGTTTACTGGAAGAAGGACGGCTATGTTGGCTGGCGTGTTGGTTATCTGTATTGTGATGCCCATTGTGGTGGCATCTGCGGTAGGCACAGGCGAGCCGGAGGGCCAGGGAGGCATGACGGTAGTCGACAGCCAAGTGGAGCAGCTTGCCGCAGGCGAGGAGCAACAGCAGGATGCAGTGCCAGTAGTAGCGGACCGGTCTGCTGAGGAGACGACGGGGACGGCTGCCCCAGAGGCAACGGCTACGCCAGTTGCCACAGCCGAGGCTACGGCTACGCCGGCGGCGACAGCCACACCAACGGCTACACCAGCGCCCACAGAGGCTCCGCTGCAGCTGAAATACGGAGACGATTCCGAAAAGGTTGCGCAGATTCAGGAGCGGCTTATGGAGCTGGGCTATATGGATTATGACGAGCCGACGGAGCATTTCGGCAGCACGACGAGAAATTCCGTTCAGCTGTTCCAGCGGAAGCACGAGTTGGATATTGACGGCGTGGTAGGGCAGACCACATGGGATCTGCTGTTCTCTGACCAGGCGAAAAAATACTCTGTCTCTGTGGGTATAACGGGAACAGATGTAGAGGAGCTGCAAAAGCGGCTCATGGAGTTGGGCTATATCAGCACTGTAACGGGCTATTACGGCACAGACACAGAAGCGGCGGTGAAGCGCTTCCAGGAGAGGAACGGCCTGTCGGTGGACGGCTCCATTGGCGAGCAGACCAAGGAAATGCTCTATTCCGAAGATGCGAAGGCAGACGCGCTCAGCTACGGAACAGAGAGCGATGAGGTGAAAAAATATCAGGAGCGGCTCATTAAGCTGGGCTATCTGACGGAGGAGGCTACCGGCCTCTATGGCAGCAATACTGTAGCGGCAGTAAAGAAATTCCAGGAGAAAAACGGCCTGATTGCGGACGGCGCTTTGGGGCCGGAGACTAAGGCAGTTCTCATGTCCTCTGATGCGCAGATTAACGCGCTTTTGATTGGAGACAGCGGCAGCGAGGTAGAGAAGGCGCAGCAGCGTCTGGTAGAGCTGGGTTACCTGAAGGGATATACGGGCTACTTTGGCTCTGATACGGAAAAGGCGGTTGTCCGGTTCCAGGAGAGGAACGGTCTGTCGGCAGATGGTAAGATTGGGCCGCAGACGATGCAGGCACTGTATTCTGACGATGCGAAAAAAGCATCCAGCGGATCCTCTAGCTCTGGCGGTTCGTCCAGTTCTGGTGGAAGCTCTAGTTCGTCTGGAGATAAGAAGCCCAGTGGCGGCGGCTCCAGTGGTTCGTCCGGCGGCGGATCCAGCAGCTCCGGCTCTGACACGACGGTGAAAGCAGATGCTACGGATGTGGCCAACCTGATTAAGGTGGCAAAATCTAAGCTGGGAACCAAGTATGTAAGAGGCGGAAAGGGTCCTAACAGCTTTGACTGCTCCGGCTTTGTATACTGGTGCCTGAACCAGATTGGCGT
>DBGCIZ010000008.1:0-4388 GCA_048355355.1 Christensenellaceae bacterium
CGGCTTGCCCAGGCTCTCCAGTGTCTCCCCCAGCTCCGTATCGCGGCAAACCACCGCCGACGCCCCTGCCTCCAGAGCGTCCCGAATGGTCTGCTGCTGGGGCAAAATCAGCCTGCCCTTTGGCGCGGCCTTGTCAATGGGAACCACCAGCACAGCCATATCTCCCGGCTGCAGCAGGTCTCCTATGAGCCGCTTGCCGCTTTGCTCCTCTGGCGCTTTCCTGGCGATGGCCTCCTTCAGTTCCCAGATATTCAGCCCTGTTCTGGCGCTGACCCAGAGGGTGTCCCCCTCCCGCTCGGGAACCTGCTCCAGCAAATCTGCCTTGTTCATGGCGACGAGATAGGGAATCCCCTTTTCCTCCATGCGTCTGCGGATTGCATCATCCTCCCCGGCCATGCCCTCTGTGGCGTCTACCACCAGCAGGGCGATGTCCGTCTTATTGAGGACCTGCCGCGTTTTGCCAACCCGCAGGGCACCCAAATCTGTATCGTCGTCCAGGCCGGCCGTGTCAATGAGCATGACGGGCCCCAGGGGCAGCAGCTCCATAGCCTTCTGCACCGGGTCCGTGGTCGTTCCCTTTACGTCGGAGACGATGGCCAGGCTCTGGCCCGTAATGGCGTTAATCAGGCTGGATTTTCCCGCGTTCCTCCGGCCAAAGATGCCGATGTGTACCCGCTCAGCAGCCGGCGTGTCATTCAATCCCATTGCGCACCTCCTAGAAGCGGAAGTCCCGCTGACCCTCATGAATCAGCTCCAGACGCTGCCGGACGATTTCCTTCACCTTTTCACTGCCAATCTCCTCAATCTGCTGCTGAATCAGCCTTTCGCCGATTTTTCTGGTCTCCTCCCCTGCGTAGTCCTCCAGATATTCCTTCAGGGTCATCAGCGCGTTGGGGTGGCAACAGTTTTGAATTTGGCCGGATTTGCAAAGGCTCATAAACCGGTCTCCTGTCCGCCCCTCTCGGTAGCATGCCGTGCAGAAGCTGGGGATATAGCCTAGCTCCATCAGCCATTTCACTACCTCGTCCAGCGTCCTCCTGTCGCTGACGTCAAACTGCTCGCTTCGCTCATCCTCCGGCTCCGGCTCCACATATCCGCCCACGCTGGTGCGGGAACCGCCGCTAATCTGGGAAATTCCCAGCCGCAGGGCCATCTCCCGACATTCCTTTGACTCCCGCGTGGAGATTATCATGCCCGTATAGGGCACGGCAATGCGAATGCACGCCACAATCTGGGCAAAGATGTCGTCGCTGATGCCATTGGCGAAGGAGTCTACGTCAATATCGTCTGCATTGCGAAGCCGCGGCACGCTGATGGTGTGGGGGCCTACGCCAAAAACGGCCTCCAGGTGCTCCGCATGCATGAGCAGGCCGATAAACTCGTATTTATACTTTTCCAGACCAAAGAGAACCCCCAGGCCCACGTCGTCAATGCCTCCCTCCATGGCTCGGTCCATGGCCTCAGTGTGGTAGGCATAGTTGTGCTTTGGGCCGGTGGGATGCAGCTGCTCATAGCTCTCCCGATGGTAGGTTTCCTGAAAGAGGATATACGTGCCAATGCCCGCCTCCTTCAGCTTTCGGTAGTTCTCTACCGTTGTAGCCGCGATGTTCACGTTGACCCGGCGGATTTTCCCGTTCTTATGGGTAATGCCGTAGATGGTCTGGATGCTTTCCAAAACATATTCAATGGGATTGTTGACCGGGTCCTCCCCTGTCTCCAGAGCCAGCCGCTTGTGGCCCATATCCTGCAGGGCGATAACCTCCCTCCGAATTTCCTCCTGCGTCAGCTTCTTTCTGGCAATATGCTTATTTTTCAGATGATAGGGACAGTATACGCAGCCGTTTATGCAGTAGTTAGAAAGGTACAGCGGCGCAAACATGACGATTCTGTTGCCGTAAAAATCCTTCTTAATCTGCTCCGCCAGGGCGAAAATGCGGGCCTTGACCTCCTCATCCTCGCAGCAGAGCAAAACCGCCGCATCCCTGTGCCCCAGGCCCTTCCTCTCCTCTGCCTTTGCCAGGATGCTCTCAATCAACGCCCTGTCGCTTCTGTGGGCCATGGCGTATTCTATTGTATCCAGAATTTCCTGATGGTCGATAAATTCCTCAGCTTTTTTTGATTTTGGGTTATACATTGTTGCCTCCTCTTCTGGCTGGGTGGTCGCCCCTGTCTGCCACCACCTCATAGCCAATTTTCTTCATAGCCTGGCGGAGCTGCTCCAGCCCCTCCGCCGCCTCGCTGCCCCAGCTGGCCTTGTTGTCGTAAATCTGATATTTGCCCCGCACTGCCTTTGGGGATAAATTCGGCATGACCACGTTGGCCCCGGCCAAAATCCCCTTTTCCCTGCCCTGCGAATCCAGCGTCCCAAGGGCTGTGGTCGCGGGGAGCAGCACCTCCGGCAAAATCAGCCGTATCATGCTCAAAAGCCTCAGCGTCAGCTCCACGCTTCCCCGGGGCTCTCCTGCGAAGGGCGTCGCATGGTGGGGCACAAAGGGCCCAATACCCACCATGTGGGGGCGCAATGTTCGGATAAACGCCAAATCCTCCGCCAGGTGCTCCGCCGTCTGCCCAGGGGAGCCTACCATAAAGCCAGTGCCTACCTGGTATCCAATGTCCTTTAAATCGTAAAGGCAGCGAATTCTGTTTTCATAGTACATGTCCGCCGGATGAAGCATCTCATAGTGCGCCCTGGAGAAGGTTTCATGGCGGAGCAGATACCGGTCTGCCCCCGCGTCAAACAGGCGTTGGTAGCTCTCTCTGCTCCGCTCCCCAAGGGATAACGTAACGGCGCAGTCCGGAAATTGCCCCTTTATTTTCTCCACAATGGCGCAGACCCTGTCGTCCGTAAAATAGGGATCCTCCCCTCCCTGGAGGACAAAGGTCCTAAATCCCAGCCCATAGCCCTCCTGGCAGCAGGCCAGCACCTCCCCTGCCGTCAGCCGGTAGCGGCCAATGGCCCGGTTGTCCCTCCGGATTCCGCAGTAAAGGCAGTTGTTTTTGCAGTAGCTGGTGAACTCGATAAGCCCGCGAATATAGACCGCATTGCCATAAACCTCCCTGCGCACTCGCTCCGCCTCCTGCCGCATCGGCTCCCAGGGGGCCTCGCGGATGGCCCTTGCCAGCGCTTTGGTATCTCCATCCCTTGCCCAGCCAAATTGTCCGCTCATACCTTGGAATACACCGTCTTTGTGCTGACGCCTTTGATACTTCCCAGCTTCCCGGATAGGGCGCTGATGACGTCCATCGGCGCGTCGATTGCCACGCTGATGATAGAAATTTGCCGTTTTGCGTATGGCAGCCCCATCCTGCCAACGATATATTCGCCGCACTGGTGCAGCAGCCGGTTAATCTGCTCTGCCGCTTCCCTATCCTCTACAATAATGCCGATGATGGCAATCCTGTTCTCTTCCACTTTTTCTCCTTTCAGCTTACGCTAAGAGCTCCCTTCGCCAGAGGCAGGCCTGCCTTTTTTGCCGCCATATCCAGCCCAACCATGGCAATGGAGACCACGCTCTCTATGTGAATAAAATCCGTGGCGCTCTTGTCAAAGAGCAGGTTCCCCTGGGCAGGAAACTCGTCATCTCCATCCCAAAACAAAAACCGCATTGGAATGCATTCGAAGGCCTTGACCTCGTAACCCATGTCTGAATAGCCAAGCCGCTGCCCACCCATGGCCTTCATGGCAGTCTCCAACTGGGCCAAATGTCCGGCAAAGGTAGCGGCAAAGGGCTGGATGACGCCCCTCTGAAAGGCAGGGCCAAAGGGAGCGCCATGGCGCAGCCTTTCAAAGGGCATCCATTCCCCCAGCAGCTTTGCCCCTGGGGCAGCATAGCCCAGCAGGGTGTATACGTTCAGCTTTTCCGTGCTGGAGACTGGTCCGCTATCCTCTATGGCCTCAATCTCCCCCGTATTCAGGCGAATACCCAGCTTTCTGTTAAAATGGCGCAGGGTCAGATGCTCCCCCTCTTTTTTCAGCTCCGGCAGAGCCTCCATTCGCTCCTCCAGATTCATCTGAAGGAAGCGCCTCCTCCAGTCCTCGCAATTCTGCTCATAGTGGTTTCGCACCTCTTATTCCTCCGTTCCATAAAAAAAGCGCGCAGAAAGCGCGGCCTTGCAGCAGTACTTTCCTTCAGAGCAGTCCTTCCGGTCAGAAAAAAGTTTCGGTTTGCGGGAAGGTCCTCCTCGCCGCGCACCACTCTTATTATAATATGGGATCGAGGCAGGGTCAAGGGTTGCCCTGCCCACTTCTCTCACGGCGCAATTGCCTCCAAATAGGGGTATGGGTCGACAAAATAGCCGTCCGGCGCCACAATGGTCAGATGCAGATGGTTGCGGACGCTGTTGCCCGTATTCCCTACATGGCCAATCAGTTGCCCGGCCTCTACCTG
>DBGCIZ010000009.1:0-8884 GCA_048355355.1 Christensenellaceae bacterium
CACATTACGCCAGACAAGGCCATGCCTCTGCCCAGACCGGAGGAATGGGAGACGCAAAAGGCGGAGGAACCAAAGCGCAAGGCCATCGATTTAATTCGGGGCAAGCCTTTTATGATTCTGTATTTTCTGGCCATCCTCTGCATCAACGTAAACCATATGGTGCTGGATTCCTACCAGGTCAGCATCGTCCAGGAGCAGGGAGGATCCACGGGGAACTACGGCACGGTTATGCTCATCATGGCCTTTTGTGAGCTGCCCTCCCTCTTTCTCTTCAAGCGGCTGGCAAGGCGGTTTGGCTGCGGCAAGCTGCTGATTGCCGGGATGCTGGCCTTTGCCCTGAAGGATGTGGCGCTGTTTTTATCGCCGTCTGTGGAGTGGGTGTATATTTCGCAGGTGTTCAACCTCTGCACGGTAGGCGTATATATGCCGGCCATGGTCTATTTTACCAACGAGCTGGTGGATGCGGAAAGCAACGTCAGCGCCCAGACCCTGATTGTGGGCGTGGCCGGCGGCATTGGCAAGGTCATCGGCAACTTTATGGGCGGCGCCCTGATTGACATCGGCGGCACACGGCTCATGCTGGCGGGGACCTTTCTGATTATGGTTGCAGGGGTTGGGCTCATGCTGACGACGATGGGTGTGCTGCGCAAGCATGGCATCCAGGCCAGATGAGACGGCTTGACACAGACTGCCGTATGTGAGAAGCTTTGCTCACATACGGCTTTTTGTGTATCGTGGCGCTGCGTCAAAAAAGGTATGATAGGCTTACAGCATGACAATAGAACATGGGGGAAAGGCGCCGGCTGCATGGCTGGCGAGGAGGTAGAGATGGAGCGGGACGTTCGCGTGAGAAAAAAGGTCAACCGGCATATGTGCGCCATGCAGGGCGGCGTGGTGGGCTGCACAGGCGTGATTGCGGCCTACGCAGTGATCCTGCTGCAATGGAAGGCGTTCAGCGCCACGGAGATTGGAATTGCCACGGCGCTATCCTCTGTGGCGGGCATTTTTTTGCAGCCACTGGTGGCGGCGTTTTCCAACCGGCACCCTGGGCTTTCGCTGAAAACCATTATGGCCGGGCTGGAGGCCATTGGCCTGGCGGCGGCTGTGGTCCTCTATTTTGTGAGCACGCCGCTGGTTTTGGTCATGGCGCTGTTTATCGTCTCCTTTGTCATTACGGCCAGCCTGAATACCTTCATCGGCGCCTTTGCCATGGAGTTTGAAAATCGGGGGATGCCCGTCAATTTTGGCATTGCGAGGGGCATCGGCTCTATTTGCTACGCCCTCATTGGCTTTGGCATGGGGCAGTTGGTGGAGTGGCTGGGGCCGCAGAGCATTTTGCCGGCCTATGTGGTGGTGATGCTGGCGACGATTGTGTTCACCACCCGGCACATCACCCCGGAAAAGGCCATCCCTGCGCCGAAGCAAAACCAGGAGGAGGCGCCCCAGGCCCGGAGGATGAAAACAGGGGAACTGCTCCGGGGGCGGCCGGAGCTGCTGCTGTTTTTCCTGGCATTGTTTTGTATTTCCTACAACCATACGGCCCTGGACTCCTACCAGGTCAACGTCATTCAGGAACTGGGCGGCTCCACCGCCAACTACGGTACCATGATGATGATCATGGGCCTTTGCGAAATTCCCTCCCTGTTTCTTTGCAACAGGCTGATGCGGCGGTTTGGCTGCGGCAATATGATTACCCTGGCCATGGCGGTCTTTCTCGCAAAGGACATCATGCTGCTGGCGGCCGGGAACGTGACGCTGGTCTACGTGGCGCAGATATGCAATCTGAGCACGGTGGGCATGTATATGCCGGCCATGGTCTACCTGATTAACGAGCTGGTCGGGGCGGAGAGCAACGTCAGCGCGCAGGCCTTTTTTGTCGGCATCGGCACGGGGCTGGGGCGCGTCCTGGGCAATCTGGCGGGCGGCGCGCTAATCGACGCAGGCGGCACCCACGCCATGCTGATTGCCAATATTGGGGTGATTGCCATAGGCATCGTCCTGATGCGGGGCTTTTTGGCGGGCATCCACCGCAAGGGGCTGGCCATCCGCTGAAAAAACGGGAAAAAACCGCCTTGCGCCGAAATGGGGCAGGGCGGTTTATTGTTGCTGTTTCTGTTTATATTATTATAGTTTGGATTCTGAAGAAAAGGAGTTTGCAAGAGTGGCGAATTACGAGGAAAGACCGAAAATCAGCGGAGTAGTGTTTGATATGGACGGCCTGATGTTCGACACGGAGCGCATGTTCCTCCACGTTTGGGAGGAATCGGGGAAGGCTTGGGGCATCGACGGCATTTTGGAGATTGGATACCAGCTTTTAGGGGTAAATGCAACGGACACCCAGGAGTTGATTCACAGGCTGCTACCACCAGAAGTAGATGCAGATGCATTCTATGCATTTTATAAAAAAAACCACGCCGCATACCGGGAGACACATCCCGTAGTGGTGAAGCCGGGGCTCTATGAGCTGCTACACTATCTGCGGCGGAACGGCTATAAAACGGCTGTAGCATCCTCCACCTCCAGGCCGATAGTGATGGATAATCTATGTCAGGCGCAGGTGACGGACTTTTTTGACTTTATTATCTGCGGCGACATGGTGAAGCACTCCAAGCCAAACCCGGAAATCTACGCCATTGCCTGCCGGGAACTGGGCCTGCCGCCGGCTCTCTGCCTTGCCCTGGAGGATTCCCCTAACGGCATCCGGGCGGCCAGAGGAGCGGGGATGCACCCCGTCTTAATCCCGGACATGATTGCGCCCAGCGAAGAGATTATCCACCTCTCCCTGGCGTGCCTCAAGGATTTGAACCGGGTCATCCCCCTGCTGGAGCGCGTCCGCTAGTCTGCTTCGGCGGAGAGGGCGCGGAACATCACGTCCGTATCCGCCGCAACGCCTGTCCATAGCTGAAAGGCGATGGCGCCCTGGTATACCAGCATAGAGAAGCCGTCGTGGGCAGGGAGCCCCATGGATTTTGCCTTTTCCAAAAAGGCGGTATGCTGAGGGACGATGTCCTGGACGATGGTGCCCGGGCGGATGGAATCATAGTCAATATCCGGCACCTGGCCAGAGCCCATGCCAACGCAGGTGGCATTGATGAGAATCTGGCAGGGCGGGATGGCGACGCCGGGCGTCCAGGGGAGGTATTCCGCGGCGCAGGCCGTCTTTTCGTTTACCATGGCGGCAACGGACTGACCCCGGCTGGCATTTCGGTTTAGGATAAAGATGTGGGCCGCCCCGGCAAGAGCGCACTCGGCGGCGATGGCGCGGGCCGCGCCCCCTGCCCCCAGCAGGACCAGTTCCTTGCCGGCCAGGGAGACGCCGCTGCGGCGCATCCCCTCCACAAAGCCCTGCCCATCCGTATTATGGGCGACGAGCCGCCCGCCCTGGTTGACGATGGTGTTGGTAGAGCCGATGAGCGCCACGCTGGGGGAGAGCTCGTCCACATATTGCAGGGCTTCCACCTTGTGGGGCATGGTCAGGTTGACGCCGTCGAAGTGCATGGCACGGATGCCGTTGAGAGCATCCTTCAAAGAGCCCTGCTTCACGAGAAAATTCAGATAGCGAAAGTTCACCCCCGCCGCCTCATAGGCGGCGTTCATCATAACGCAGGTGGGGTTTTCGTCGATCGGGTCGCCAAAGGCGCCGGTCAAATGAAAGCGGTAATTTTTCATAGAAATGCCTCCTGTCTAGATAATTTTCACGTTGGTCACAATTTCGATTTCATCCAGCGGCCAGATGACCATAATGGCCCGGCCCACCACGTTCTCCTTGGGGATGGGGCCGATATAGTCGTCGTGGCTATCCATGGAGTTGTTGCGGTTATCGCCCATGACGAAATAGCAGTCCTCCGGGACGGTAATCTCCTCCATGTCGTAATTGATATAGTCCGTATTGATATAGGGCTCCTCCTTGCGGTTGCCGTTGAGATACAGGGCGCCGTCCTTCACCTCGATGGTATCGCCAGGGATGCCCACAATCCGCTTGACATAGACGCCGTCCATATCCGGATATTTCACCACGACAATCTGCCCACGGTCCAGCGTGCTGAAGAGCTTCGTCACCTTTTCAATAAACAGGGTCTGATGAGAATGGAGAGTGGGCTCCATGGACTGCCCATCTACCAGCACCATCTCCAGCACGAAAAAGCGCAAAAACAGGGCGATGGCCACTGCCGTCGCCAGGCAGATGATCCAGCTGCGAATTTCCCTGCGGCGATAGGTCGCCTTGTCGTATTTCTGATGTTTACCGTCTGTTGCCATTGTCTACCACCTTTTTTACCCGGCGGACCAGCTCCTCATAGGGGAGCATGACAATCCTGCCGCATTGTCTACACTTGATTTTATAGTCGGCCCCCGTGCGGATGACTTCCCACTGACTGCATCCGCAAGGGTGCTTTTTTTTCGTCTCCAGAATATCTCCTAGCTGATAAATCCCCATAATCCACTCCTATTTTCCATTTTTGACCTCCACAAAGTTGCTGAAGTCTGGCTGGCTGATATTGTGCTCCTTAAAGGCCTGGGCCACGGCGGCGTTCAGCTCCCGCTCCACCTGCCACTGAGACAGGGGGGCCACGGAAAAGCTCATCCGCAGGGTGACCCGCTTGGGCGTTATGGCAACGGCGCCGGCGGGCATGGGCCCGGAGACCACGTTTTTGGACGTCTCGGCGTATTGCTTGCCCACCTCCAGCATGATGCGCTGGGCCTCGCCGATATCCGTCTCATAGGCGATGTCCACATCGAAAAACAGGGTATAGTTATCCCTCGTATAGTTCACCACCGTATCAATCAGCCCGTTGGGGATGGTGGCGATTTCGTTGTTGGTCAGGCGGAGGCGGGTGGTCCTGAGAGAGATGGACTCCACCGTCCCCGTAAACTGGCCGGCAGTGATATAGTCGCCTACGGCGTACTGGTCCTCAAACAGCATCAGAACCCCGGCCACCACGTCTTTCACAAAGGCCTGGGCGCCAAGGCCCAGGGCAACGCCGCCGATGCCCGCCGTGGCCAGCAGGGAGCCAACCGTGGCGGAGAGGCCCAAAATGCCCAGAATGGCCGCAATCGCAAAAAAATATACCACATACCGGACGACGCTGGTTAGCATACTGGCAAGGGTCTCGCTTTTTTTTGCGGCCAGGGAATTGGGATTCTTCGCTATTTTTTTCGCGATGCTCTTTTTAATAATGCGCTTTGCCAGCGCATTGATGACCTTCACAGCCAGGAGGACCAGAATGATGCCAATCACGGCCTCCACAATATTGCCTAAGTTGGCGACAATGCTTTCGTAAAATTTCTGCATGGCTTCTCCAAAATTCGCAAAGACTTGTTGTGCGTTTTCAAGGATACCCATGAAATACCTCGTTTCCAATCTAATTTTATATTATACACTACATCAGGGTAAATGAAAATATGTTCCCGCAAGGTTTTAAAGTTATTCACAAACGGGGGGAGGCCGCCCGGTTGCTTTTCCCGGGGAGCCAGACTATAATGAAGAAAATGCGGCGGGCATTGGGCCGCGGCGCAGAGGGCAGGGAAAGGAGACGTGGAAACGGCATGAAAACGAAAATCTGGTGGATTGTAGGGCTGGTGCTGACGGTGGCGATTGTAGGCATATTGACCTCTATGTTAAGCGGCGCGGCGAGCCAGGATGCGGTGGAAATCGGCGGGACGCAAATCCCGACCCTCCATGCCACGGCAGGGGACAAGACCATGACAGGCATGGAGAGCTCGACGGACGAGACGGGGCAAAGCCTGGCCTACACCTACAGCGGCGTGACGGAGAGCGAAATCCAGGGCTACCTGGCCAAGCTGGAGGAGAGCGGCTTCACCCTGACGGAGGAGAGCGGCGGCACCTACCGGCTGGAGGGGGAGGACGGCGCCATTGGGATTGTCATCCAGCTGGAGGAGAGCGGCGCGGCGACGATTACCTACACGGCGGCAGCATGAGCATTTGCCGGGGAAGAATGGCCCATTTCTCCGGTTGCTTTTCCGAGGGCTCTGGACTATAATGAAAAAAAGAGGGCATGCTTGAAAGAGAGCCAATGCCAATTTTTTCGAGAGAAAGGACGGTGGAAAAACGTGGACGCAGACCCGTCAAGAGGGCGATATGGTTTGGAACATGGCGCGGCGCGGAACGGTTTTTCGCCGAGATTCCGCCTGCGCTGAAAACGAGAAAGCAGGTGAGAAGCATGATAAAGATTGTGAGCACCGCGGTGGAGAACACCCTGCGGGAGCTGGAGCAAATTGAGCCAGGCGCCTGGATTCACCTGGAGGACCCCACCCCTGAGGAGGTCAGCCGGGTAGTAGGCGAGCTGGAAATTGAGGAGGACTTTGTCCGGGCGGCGCTGGACGAAGAGGAAATGCCCCGTCTGGACTATGAGGACGGAAAGACGCTGATAATCGTAGACATTCCCATTGTCGTGCCGGACGGCACCTCCTTCCGGTATGACACGGTGCCTCTTGGCATCATTCTTTCCGAGGAAAACGTGGTGACCGTCTGCCTGGAGGAGACCTCGCTGGTGGAGGACTTCTGGAACGGCAGAATCCGGGGCGGTTTTGACACATGCAAGCGAACCAGGTTTATTTTGCAGCTGCTCTATAAAAACGCAACGAAGTTTTTGCAATATCTGCGGCAGATTGACAAGGCCACCACTCAGGTGGAGCATGCGCTGCGCCGGTCTATGAAAAACAGCGAGCTGATTCAGATGATGCGGCTGGAAAAATCCCTGGTCTATTTCGCAACCTCGCTGAAGTCCAACGAGGTGGTTTTGGAAAAAATCCTCCGGGGCACGGCCATTAAAAAATATCCCGACGATACGGATTTGCTGGAGGACGTCATTATTGAAAACAAGCAGGCCATTGAGATGTGTACCATTTACAGGGACATCCTCTCCGGCACGATGGACGCCTTTGCCTCCATCATCTCGAACAATCTGAATATCGTCATGAAGCTGCTGGCGTCTATTACCATTGTGATGGCCATCCCAACCATGTTTGCAAGCTTTTGGGGCATGAACGTGGGCGTCCCTTGGGAGGGCACCCAGATGGGCTTTTGGATTGTCCTGGGGCTGAGCCTGGTGACCTCGCTGGTGGTGGCCTTTATCCTTTGGAAGAAAAAGATGTTTTAGCGGTTTGCTATTTGCGCCGGGGCTTGCTATAATACTTGGGTGCGCTGATGCGCAGAAAAAAGGAAGCAGGAGTATCAGATGAACGAAAAATTCGTAATACAGGGCGGAACCCCACTGAAGGGTACGGTGGAAATAAGCGGGGCGAAAAATGCGGCGGTAGCCATCCTCCCGGCGACGATTCTGGCGGAGGGCATGTGCGTCATCGAAAATCTGCCCAAAATTGCGGATGTGATTATCCTGCTCAAGATACTGAAACAGATTGGGGCTGAGGTTCAGTTTCATCAGGACGGCAGCGCCATCATCGATACCTCCGGCATCTCCTCTGGTATTGTGACGCAGCAGCTGGCCAGGCGGATGCGGGCGTCGTATTACCTGGTGGGGGCCCTGCTGGGCCGGTTTTCGGAGTCTGAGGTGATGCTGCCCGGGGGCTGCGCCATCGGCCAGCGGCCCATCGATTTGCACATCAAGGGCTTCCAGGCCCTGGGGGCGGATTCCGGAATCCGCAACGACATGCTCTACGCCAAGGCGGACCGCCTGGCCGGGAAGGACATTTACCTGGACCAGACCTCCGTGGGCGCCACCATCAACATCATGCTGGCGGCCGTAAAGGCAGAGGGGAACACCACCATCGTCAACGCGGCGAAGGAGCCTCACGTGGTGGACGTGGCTAACTTTTTAAACTGCATGGGCGCCAAAATCAAGGGCGCGGGCACGGACGTGATTAAAATCCGGGGCGTCAAGGAGCTCCACGGCTGCTCCTACTCCGTCATTCCGGACCAGATTGAGGCCGGCACCCTGATGATTGCAGCGGCGGCGACCCAGGGGGACGTCACCGTGCAGAACATTATCCCCACCCATATGGACGCCCTTTCGGCAAAGCTGGTGGAGATTGGCGTCAACGTAGAGGAGGGGGACGACTACATCCGGGTCAGGAGCAATGGGCGGCTGAAGAGCGCCACCATCAACACCCTGCCATACCCCGGCTTCCCTACGGATTTGCAGCAGCCCATGACCGTCCTGCTGAGCACGGCGGAGGGCACCAGCGTTATTATAGAAAACATTTTTGAATCCCGGTTTAAGCACGTAAAGGAAATCCGCAGAATGGGGGCCAAGGTCAACGTGAACGATAGGGTCGCCATTGTGGAGGGTGTGGAGAAGCTGACGGGGGCAACCGTCCGCGCCTCGGACCTGCGGGCCGGAGCGGCGCTGATTGTGGCCGGGCTCATGGCAGAGGGCCGGACGGAGATTTACAACATCAAGTATATCGACCGGGGCTACGACCATATTGAGGACAAGCTGATTTCCCTCGGCGCCGACATCCAGCGCATGCGGGTGGAGGATGAGGAGGATTTAGACGTAGACGACATTATGTTTTAAAGGGGAAGCGCTATGGAAAAATACTACAAGCTGAAAGTTGCCGGGCTGGAGCGGGACCTGCCCATCTTTAAAATCAAGGACGACCTTTCCATCGCCGGGTTTGTCATTTTCGGGGATGTGGAGCTGACGGTGGCCTGCGCCCGGGAGCTGATTAAAATCATGCCGGAGCATGACGTCATCATCACGGCGGAGGCCAAGGGAATCCCGCTGGTCTACGAGATTGCCCGCCAGCACGGGGAGAATAAGTATATCATCGCCAGAAAGGCGGTCAAGCTCTATATGAAGGACCCTATCGGCGTGGAGGTGGTCTCTATCACCACGGCGAAGAAGCAGCAGCTTTACATTGACAGGGACGACATGGAGCTGATGCAGGGCAAGCGGGTGCTGAT
>DBGCIZ010000010.1:0-5550 GCA_048355355.1 Christensenellaceae bacterium
TATGGAATGCATCAACGTCCTGGGTGCTCTGGATAGCGTCGTTGGGGTAGACTGGAATATTGCCAACGATACGGAAGCCTGGGGCCGCGTCTATGACGAGAGCTATCTTATCGGTTCGGAAGGCTCTGAAATCAACTATGAAGCCGTTATCGAAAAACAGCCCGATGTTCTCATTACCTCTGAGGTTTACGATTACGAGGAAATGATTGCGCAGTTGGAGCCCTTTGGCATTCCCGTTGTCGTCTGCAATGCTTATGACACCACCAATTTCTTTGCCAATATGGAGCTGTTTGGCGAGATGTTCAATAAGGCCGACCGTGCGCAGGAAATCTGCGATTACTTCCAGAGCAATTTAGATTATGTCAATCAACAGCTGGAGGGCGTGGAGAAAAAAAGAGTCTATTTTGAATACCGCAACCCTGGCCGCGTCACCATTCCTGGCGATTCCTTTTATAATATGGTAGAATATGCTCACGCAGATAATCTCTTTAAAAACGCTACATCTACCGAGGTAGATCTGGAGGCCGTGGTGGAGGCTAATCCCGATTATATCGTCAAGGTCTCTGAGCCGCAGGTAGCCTGGACCTACGAGCCCCCCACAGACGAGGATTTCGCTCGCATTAAGGACGAGCTCTATAGCCGCGCCGGTTGGGATGAGATTAGCGCCGTGCAAAATGACCAGACTCTGCTGCTCTCCGGCTATGTCCAGGGTGGCGCTGCCAAGCTGGTGGGAACGTTCTACGTGGCTAAATTCCTCTATCCCGATTTGCTGCCCGACCTGCATCCCGAGGCGATTTTTGCTCAATGGCTGGAATACCAGGGTAAGGATTACATCGCCGGACATACCCGTCCCGCCTTTGGCCTGGAGGATTGACACACATGACTTCTTACTCCTCCTATGATACCTATCGGAGGAAAAAGTGCCTGGCCCTAGTGCTGGGCGCTTTCTTCATCCTCCTGCTTGGATTTTGCTCCACTACCGTGGGCGTCATGAACACCTCTCCCCTAGACGTCCCCCGGGCTATCTGGAGCTGGATTGACGGCTCCCTAGAGGGCAACGCCGCTTATAAGGTCATTGTATTGATGCGGCTTCCCCGCACGGTGCTCTCCATTCTTTCCGGCATTGGCCTTGCCGTGGCGGGTGTAGCCATGCAGGGCATTACGTCGAACCCACTCGTCTCGCCCTTTACGGTGGGGATATCCAATGCTGCCGCCTTGGGTGCATCTCTGATGATTCTCTTTGGCGGCACCCTTTCTACCGAGCTTGGCGTAATCGCCGGTGCATTTGCTATGTCGCTTTTGTGCGCAGGGGTTGTCTATTTGATTTCCCGCTCTACTGGTATGAAGCCAGAGACCCTAATTCTTGTAGGCACCGCCTTCAGCTATCTTTTCTCGGCCAGCACCTCCGTTCTGGAGATTTTTGCAGACGAGCATCAGTTGGCCGAGGTAGTGCGTTGGTCCTTTGGCACGGTCAATGGCGCCACCTGGGAGCAAAACCTCGTCATCTTCCTTTTTGTCGTCAGCTGTTCTCTCGTGCTGCTTTTGCTGTCTCCCAAGCTGAATATTATGATGATGGGCGACGATTCCCTTTCCCTCTCCATGGGGGTAAATACCTCGGCTCTACGCACCGTGGTGCTTTTGCTTTCGGTTCTCATGACCTCTGCCATCATCTCGTTTACTGGCGTCATCGGTTTTGTGGGCCTGATTGCGCCTCATATCGGCCGTTCCATCATTGGGGAAGATAACCGTTATCTACTTCCCTTTTCCGCTATGCTCGGCGCTGTTCTCATGCTGATTTCAGATATTGCCGGCCGCGTCGTCATTGCGCCGGCCGTCCTTCCTGTGGGTATTGTCATTTCCTTTTTGGGCGTGCCCATGTTTTTAAGTCTCATTTGGAAACGGGGGCGAATCTAATGTTCCAGGTTACACATTTAACCTTTTCCTACGATAAAAAAAGAAAAGTCCTGGATGACATCTCCTTTTCTGCCCAGCCCGGAGAGATTCTCTCCATCATTGGCCCCAACGGCACTGGCAAAACCACTCTGCTCAATTGTATCGTTGGTGGGCTTTCCCCCTCTCAGGGAACGCTGTCCCTCAATGGGAGGCTGCTAAACGAAATGACCTGCAAGGAGCGGTCTCATCATATGGGCTACGTTCCCCAGGCTATGAAGAGCGACCTGAATATTAAGGTTATGGACTATATTCTTCTGGGCCGCAGCCCCTATTTCAAATTTGCCTACAGCAAGCAGGACCGCCAGATTGTAGAGCGCGTCATGGACGAGGTGGGCGTGTCTGCCTTTGCCATGCGGGATTTAAAGCATCTCTCCGGTGGAGAGCGGCAAAAGGTCTCCATTTGCCGGGCGCTGGTGCAGGAGCCGGAAATTCTCCTGCTGGATGAGCCTACCTCTGCCCTGGATATCCGGAACCAGATTGACGTGCTTCGCCTGCTGCGCCAGATTTCTCGCAGCCGCTGCCTGACCATTATTATGAGCATCCACGATTTGAGCCTCAGCCTGATGTTTTCCGATACCGCTCTTATGCTCTACGGGGCGCGGATTGCGCGACAGGGACAGGTCTCCCATGTCATCACGCCCGAAAGCATTCGCCAGGTGTATCAGGTCGAGGCATCCGTCATTGACGGCAAATATATTCACCTGCATGGCTAGAGGCTCTTTATGCTTCTCGCCGCAGGCTGCCTGGGAGTGGCTCTTTTCCCCGCGTCTTTTCGCTCCTGAACGTTTATCGCTTGTCTCCCGCTGCAAACCATGCTATAATAACATAAATTTTGGGGAAATATAATCATTATCGCTCAGTTGCGGTCCGTCCGCCGGTTGAAAGATAATGAAATGACAGCAGTGGGGTGTAATGTATTGATGGAGCAAAAGAGAAGTGTTTTTTCCAGCCGGATTGGCTTTGTTTTGGCAGCGGCGGGCTCTGCCGTCGGCCTCGGGAATATCTGGCGTTTTCCTTATTTAGCGGCAAAATATGGCGGGGGTATTTTCCTCCTGGTTTATTTCGTTCTGGTCATCACCTTTGGTTTTACTTTGATGATTGCGGAAATTGCCCTTGGGCGGAAAACAGGGCTCTCCGTCATTGGGGCGTACCGCTCTTTAAATAAGAAGTGGTCCTTCCTGGGCGTTTTGTCCGCCATCGTGCCTATTATTATCGTCTCGTACTATTGCGTTATCGGCGGTTGGGTAACCAAATATTTTGGCGACTTTATTTCTGGATTTGGCGCAGCCACGGCCAGCGATACCTTCTTCAATTCCTTCGTCTCGGACGAGTGGACTCCCTTGATTTGGTTTGCGGTTTATGCTGCTCTTACCTTTATTGTGGTGTTGCTGGGCGTAGAGAAGGGGATTGAGAAGGCCAGCAAAATTTTAATGCCCGTCCTTCTGGTTCTTACCCTCGCCGTAACTATTTATTCTATCACGCTTCCCGGTGCCGGAGAAGGCGTGGCCTATTACTTCTATCCCGATTTTTCTAAATTTTCTATTGACACTGTCCTGGCTGCCATGGGGCAAATGTTCTATTCCATGTCCCTTGCCATGGGCATTATGGTCACATATGGCTCATATATGAGTAAAAAGGAGAGCCTTGAAAAATCCGTTAAGCAAATCGAGTGGTTTGATACGGGCGTCTCCTTCCTCGCTGGCCTCATGATTGTCCCCGCTGTGTTTGTCTTTTCCGGCGGCGACGAGGCTGCTCTTTCCACGGGCCCCTCTCTCATGTTTGTCACCATGCCAAAGGTATTTCAAAGCATGGGGCCCGCCGGCAACGTGGTTGGCTCCCTGTTCTTCCTGCTGGTGCTGTTTGCCGCCCTTACGTCCTCTATCTCTCTTATGGAAACCGTTGTTTCCATCTTTATGGACCGCTTTAAGATGTCCCGAAAAAAGGCCTGCTTCATTGCCCTTGGCATCATTGTCGTCCTTGCTATTCCGTCCTCTCTGGGCTTTGGCCTCTGGAGTGACATCAGCTGGAACGGCATGACGATTCTGGACATATTCGACTTCATCAGCAACTCCGTTCTCATGCCAATTGTGGCGCTGCTAACCTGCATTTTCGTGGGCTATGTCATCAAGCCGCAGGCCATTATTGCCGAGGTGGAGCTCAATGGTCGTTTCCGCCGGAAGCGAATGTTTCAGGTATTTATTAAATATATCGCCCCCATCATTCTGGCAGCAATTCTCATCTGCTCCGTTCTCCAGGGGCTCGGGGTCATTGCCAGCTTTTAAGGCCATTGCGTCGCCATGCGCGAATATCCGCGCATGGCGTTTTTCATTGTCCTCTTTTCATAGCAGCTTATTTCGCCATACAAATCAGCCTTTTCTTTCCACTCTATTTCTCCGGATGCAAAAGAGGCTGCCGCAGCAGCCTCCATTTTTTCGCCGATTACCTTTTCGCCCTGCTGTGTCTAACTCTGTCGTAAATGACTGCCGCAATAATAATCGCGCCTGAAATTACATTTTGCAGCCATTCCGATATACCGAACATGACCATGCAGTTCAGCAAAACCGCCAGCAGAATCGTGCCGAATACGGTTCCCGTCACATTGCCGTCGCCTCCAGTAAAGCTGGTGCCGCCGATGATGACGGCCGTAATCGCGTCTGTCTCCAGAGCCTCGGCGCAGGACGGCACGCCGGAATACATCCGCGTGGCCATAATGGTCCCCGCCAGGGCCGTCAGCAGCCCAGAAAGCACAAACGCAAAAATCGTGGTTTTCTCTACGCTAATGCCGGAAAATTTTGCCGCCTCTGCGTTGCCGCCAACGGCAAATAAATCGCGGCCTGCGTTGGTCTTGTTCAGCACAAACCAGCAAATCACAAAGGCAACCACCGCGATGATAATCACGTTCGAAACTCCCAAAAGATTTCCGTTGCCCCAGCTCAGAATCTCATGATGGGAATCGATTGGCATGGGGTACCCTCCGTTCAGCGCAATGGCCAGACCGCGGAGAATCGTCGTCATGCCCAGTGTAGCGATGAAAGAGTGAATTTTTCCGTAGGCCACGATCAGGCCGTTGACTGCGCCAATGAGCCCGCCGGCCAGAATTGTAATCACAATGGCCAGTGCACCCGGCACGCCAGCGTTGACCAGCAGCGCCAGGACCATCGTGCTAAAGGCGGCCAGTGCCCCCTGGCTCAAATCAATCCCCCCGCTGATGATGACGAAGGTCATGCCCAGGCCGGCCAGGAAAATCGTATTGTTGTTAATGAGCAGGTTTACCAGGTTGCTCCCCCGTAAAAAGACCGGGTTAAATATAGTCGTAATCACCATCATGCCTAAAATGACGATGATCAGGCCCCCATATGCCTTCAAAAATTTGCCCACAGGTGTATTTTTCCAATTTTTCTTTTCTACCTTGCTGTTATTCATTGTTCCCTCCTGCCGCGCTTTGCAGAATTGCCGGCACTGTAATCTCCTTCCCCTTCAGCTCGCCAACCACCTCATAGCCCGCCAGGACAATGGCACGGTCACATACCACGGGAATCTCCGACACATCTGATGTAAACAACAAAACGCTGAGCCCCTGTCTTTTCAGTTTTCGAA
>DBGCIZ010000011.1:0-5430 GCA_048355355.1 Christensenellaceae bacterium
TCGCCAAGGAGAACGTGGTCAGCACCTTCGGCGTCCTCTTCGGAGCCGGCGAGGTTGCAGAGAACGGCTGGCAGATTTGGACCAATATGCAGGCTGCCTTCACGCCGCTCTCGGCTTACTCCTTCCTCATCTTCAACCTGCTCTGCGCCCCCTGCTTCGCTGCAATCGGCGCAATCCGGCGGGAGATGAACAGCGCCAAGTGGACCTGGTTCGCAATCGGCTATCAGTGCGTCTTCGCCTACGCCATGGCGCTGGTGGTGTTCCAGCTGGGCTCCCTCTTCACGGGGACGGGCAACGTCGTGGGAACCATTGTTGCCATCGCCATCGTGGCCTTTATCGTCTACATGCTGGTGAGGCCCTATAAGGAGAGCAACACCCTGAAGGTAAAAGTTCGCGTTTAAGCAATAGCCTATACCATAAGAGAACAAAGCGAGAGGCGGAGCAGGGAATCATTCCCGCTCCGCCTTTCCTATTCCTCAGGAAAGCGGCCCAGCTGGAGCTGCCGCCGCCACCGGCCGAGGAAGGAGGCCCGCTGGCGCAGGTCCTGGGCGGAGTGGATGGCGCTGCCCTGGGCATGAAGGGCCAGCTGGTCCTCTGGGGAGAGGGAGAGAAAAAAGGCGCGGGAGCTGCTGCTTCGGCGAAGCAGGGCCTGTAAATCGCTGTATGGCATGACGGATTCTCCTGTATACGCAGATTGCGGGCGGGCCGCCAACTTAGTATGCCCGGGGGACGGAGGAAAATGCGGGCTTCACAAATGGGCGGGAAAGTATTATGATGGCAGGGAGAAGCTGTATTTTTGGAGGAAACCATGGGGGAATATTTTCTGAAATGGGCGCAATGGGGCCGCCTTTGGGCTGCGCAGGGGCAGAGACAGTCCCCGGGGAGGAGGGCGCTGCCATGAGGGCCATTCTCTACGTATTTTCCGGCACGGGAAACACCAGGCTGGCCGCAGATAAAATCGCCGCCGCCCTGGAGCGCCGTGGCATGAGGGCGGCAGTATGGGAGGCGAGGCTTCCCCTTGAGGAGGCGCCGGACCCGCGGGATTACGACGTGGCAGGCTTTGGCTACCCCATCCACGCCTTTAACACGCCCCGGTTTTTCCTCCGGTTTGCAAAGGGGTTGCCCCAGGTGAAGGCCATGCCCGCTTTTCTCTTCAAAACCTCGGGGGAGCCCTTTCATCTCAACAGCGCCTCCAGCCAGCCTCTGGTCAGGATTTTGCGGGGCAAGGGCTTTCAGCCCAGGATGGACCGGCATCTGCTCATGCCCTATAACATTATGTTTCGCTATGAAAACAGCCTGGCAAAGCAGATGTACCTCCATACCTGCCAGATGGCGGAGGTCATTGCAGACGATGTAGTCGCCGGGCGGGACGATATGCCCCGCTACTGGCCCTGGACGATGCTGGCCATGTATGCCTTCCGGTTGCAATGGCTGGGGGCCTGGCTCAACGGGCCCCTGATGGGGGCCAAGAGGGAGCTCTGCACGGGCTGCGGGAAGTGCGCAAGAAAGTGCCCGGCAGGGAATATCGCCATGGAGGGCGGGGCGCCCCGGTTTGGGTGGCGGTGCACCATGTGCATGGGCTGCGTGTTTCGCTGCCCTGCGGACGCTATCCGGCCCGGGTTCCTGAACCCGTGGCGGGTCAACGGGGCATACCCCTTTGAGCGGCTGGCTGGGGACGACACCGTGCCGGCGGAGTTTGTGACGGAGGACACGCGGGGCTATTTTCGCCTGTTTCGGAAGTACTATCAGAAAACAGGGCGGGAAATTGCGGCCCACAGAGCTGCCCGGGAAGGGGCAAGCCAGCCTGACCAGGAGGCAGCCGGCCCGGAGCAGGAGGGAGAGCCCCCGCGGGAAAGCGCAGAGGCTTAAGGCAAAAGGAGCGCCATAGAAGGACGGCCTGAATGGGGCCGCCCTTTTTCGTCTGCAAAAATAAAATTTATTCTGTATAAGGGAAAACCTTTTCTAGAGAAAAAACGGTCCGCGCCGCAGCAAGGGAGGGGGCTCGGGATGGCTGAGGACGAGAAAAATCCCATGGCAATGGGAAAAAGGAAGAGGGGCGGAACCGTTCCAGAGTCATTCCGGAATCGGTCTGGAATGATTCCGGAACAATTCCGGAGGGGTTCCCGCCTAAGAGAAAAGAAGAGAAAATAAAGAGAAGGGAAGAGAAGATTCCTGCGCGGAGCACCCGGCAAGGGCTCCACGCCGAAGGCAGCTTTCCCCCAATTTTGAAAAAGCTCTTGGCGGGCTTTTCATTTTATGCTATACTGGCCAGGAAATAACCGGGTGAGCACCTACCGCATGCAAGGCTAAGCTTGCATGCATTTTTTGTCTTAGGGGGACGGACGGATGAGAAGGAGCTGGATGGCGGACGGCGCAGGAGACATCGCGCGGCTTTTAATAAAATTCAGCCTGCCTTTGATTGGCAGCGGCATATTGCAGCAGCTTTACAGCTGGGCAGACGCCTTCATTGTCGGCAATATTGAGGGGGAGGCGGCTCTGGCGGCAGTGGGGGCGACCACTGCGGTAGTGAACTTTTATGTCACGGCAATCACGGGCTTTACCCTGGGGCTATCCATCCTGTTTGCGCAGAAATTTGGCCAGGGCGCCACGGAGGAGCTTGCCAAAATACTCTCCACCTTTTCGGCCGTTTTGGGAGGGGTGTTCCTCCTGCTGGCAGGGGTGGGGATGTGGACAGCGGGGCCATTGCTGCGTTTTTTGCAGACCACGCCGGATACGCTTCCCCTGGCGGAGGACTATTTGCAGGCTGTTTCCCCTGGGTTGCCCTTTCTCGCCGTGTATAACGTCTATGGGGCGGCGCTGCGGGGCATAGGGGACAGCAGAGCCCCGTTTTACGCCGTTTGCATCTCGTCAGCCGTGAATATTCTGCTGGATATTCTGTTTGTGGCTGCCCTTGGCTGGGGCGTTACGGGGGCGGCCGTCGCGACGGTGGTTTCCCAGGCGGCCATGGCAGCCTTTCTATGGATTTACGCCGCAAAAAAATATAGCATCCTGCGGCTGCGCCCTGGCGAAGGCCTCGTTGACCGGGCCGCCCTGGCCCATGGCTGCCGCCTGGGCATTCCGCCCATGGTGCAGGCCAGCGTCAGCTCTGCGGGGAGTTTGGTGCTGCAAAATTTCATGAACGGCTTTGGGACGCAGACAGTGGCGGCGGTGACCACGGCATACCGGGTGGACTCTGTGGTCATGGTGCCCATTCTCAACCTGGGCTCTGGCATTTCTACCCTGGTGGCCCAGAGCTGCGGCGCCGGGGAGGAGAGCCGCGGAAGAAAGATAGGCATGGTGGGCGCGGTTCTCATGGCGGGCGTAGCCCTGGCGCTGACAGGCTGCGTCATACTGGCCGGCGAGGGCCTGATTGCCATGTTTGGCGCTGGGGAGGAGGCAATTCGCATCGGCGGGGAGTTTTTCCGCACCATTGCCGGCTTTTATCTGGTCTACGGGATTGCGACCGTCCTGCGCAGCTATTTGGAGGGCATGGGGGACGTCCTATACTCCAGCGTTGCGGGAATCGCCTCCCTTGCCCTGCGCATCCTGGCATCCTACGCAATGGCCGCCCTGCTGGGCAATCTGGTGATTGCCTATGCGGAGGGCCTTTCGTGGGTGGCGCTGCTGGCGCTATACGCAGCGCGCATGGTGTGGAAAAAGAGGAGGGGGCGAGCGCCGCGTCGCTGAAAAATCCCTTTGGAAAGGCGTTTATGCCCTGTTTTGCAAAAAACGGTTTGCGGTTTTGGGCAGGTATGCTATACTTGCCTCAGTACCGCAGTGGAGACGCAGGGGCGGAGACACTGTAAGCTGCAACATCCATTTGGCAGGCAGCGTGGGAAGGGCAGAGAATTGCCGTTTCCCGCGCTATTTTTTTTGAGGAGAGACGAAGAAATGGAAGAGACGATGGAGCTGGTACCCCAGGGACAGGAGACCGAGGGGGCGAGGACGTTCGACGAGCTGCTGCAGAACAAGGCCTATCAGAGCGAGTTTGACAGGAGAGTGGCAAAGGCCCTGGAGACAGCCCGGGGCAAATGGGCCCAAGTGGCGGCGGAGGCTGCCCGGCGGGCTGAGGCAAAGGCCAGAGCCGAGGCGGAGGAGCGGGCAAACGCGCTGATTGAGACGGAGCGCAGCGCGCTTCGGGAGGAAAAGGCGCTGTTTGAACGGGAAAAGCGCATGGCAGCCACAGAGAGGATGCTGGCAGAGGCCAGGCTGCCAAGGGAATTTGCGGGATACCTGTGCGCAGATACGGCGGAGGAGACGGAGCAGAACGTGGCCCAGTTTGCGCGGCTCTACAGAGGGGCCGTGGAGCGGGATATCAACCATAAGCTGAAGGGCGCGGCCCCAAAGACGGGCGGCGCCAGGACAGACCCATTGCGGGACGCCATGGGCCTGCGATAAGGAGGAGATGAAACAATGGCAATTGAGCTTGTAACCAAATTTGCCCCTTATGTGGACGAGATTTTCACGAAGGAGAGCAAGCGCTCCCTGCTGACCAACGAGGATTTTGCATGGGATGGCGCCCACACCGTAAAGGTGTATAGCATCACAACGGCAGAGATGACAGACTACGGAAGGACGGGCCCGGCAACATCCAACTGGTCCCGCTATGGAGAGATTGAGGGCCTGGAGGCCACCACCCAGAGCATGGCCCTTTCCAAGGACCGCTCCTTTACCTTCGCCATCGACAAGATGGATGAGGACGAGACCCAGCAGCAGCTGGAGGCGGGGACGGCCCTGGCGCGGCAGACCAGGCAGGTGGTGGTGCCGGAGATTGACACCTACATCCTGAACGTCATGTGCACCGGCGCAGGCACAAAGCCCGCCGCAAAGGCACTGACTGCGGACAACATTTATCTGGAGATTATCACCGCGGGCAGCGTTCTGGACGACAATGACGTGCCCGAGACGGGCAGGGTTCTTGTGGTGACGCCGACCACCTATCTGCTGATGAAGCAGAGCGCGGATATCGTCATGGAGACGGACATCGGCAGCGATTTGCGCATGAAGGGCGTCATCGCCATGATTGACGGGGCCCAGGTCATCAAGGTGCCTGCGGCGAGAGTGCCGGAGCAGTTTGGCTTCCTGATGACCCATCCTGTGGCCACAGTGGCCCCCCTCAAGCTGGAGGACTACAAAATCCACAGAGACCCGCCGGGAATCAGCGGTTCCCTGGTGGAGGGCAGAATCGTCTACGACGCATTTGTCTTGAACAACAAGAAAAATGCGGTCTACTACCAGGCAGTGCCCGCAGAGTAGGGCGAAAGGAACGTGCCGGGGGCGGGGCAGAAGCCCCGCCCTTTTTGCAGGAGGAGAGAAGCAATGACCAACGAAAAGCTGGCTCAGGCCGTGAAGCAGGGCGCGCCGGGCATGGAGGAGCTCTGGCGCAGGCTCAGGGCCTATATTTCCGCGGCAGCCTGGCGCTATTACGCC
>DBGCIZ010000012.1:0-6813 GCA_048355355.1 Christensenellaceae bacterium
CCGCTATCTTCCTATCGAACTCCTCTAAAACCAGAACGTCCACGCCCAGGGCCTCAAAGGCGCTGATTTTCTCCGCCTCGGTAAAGAGGGCCTCTGCCCGGCCGCCAAAATAGGCTGCCGGTATGTTTCGAAAGGTATAGGCCGCCGTCCGCATCCCATCCGCCTCCCGCACCATTCTCTCGATGATGCTTCTATGGCCCAGGTGCATCCCGTCAAAGGTCCCCAGGGCGACGGCCGTATCCTCCCTGGGAATTTTATCTCCTCTATGGTAAATTCTCATGGCAATCCTCAGTAAAGGGGAATGTGCAACTTATAGCCCCCCTGGCAGGGCTTCCCCACGCCGAACAACTCCCCGTTGCTATACACGCGAAAGAGTCTCTCCCTTGGCGTCCCCTCCCAGGGCACAACCTGGCCGTGCTCCAGGGCAAACCTGGCCCTTGGGCTCTCCTCGCGAACCTCCTCCAGCTCCGCCAGGGCAGCCTCCGGGCTTTGGACGAAGGAAAAATCCCCCCGGCCGGCCCGCTCCTTAATTTCGTCGATGGTGACGCTCTCCCCCAGGGCGAAACCTCCCGTCCGCACCCGTAGGAGGAAGGCCAGCGCCGCAGGCACGCCCAGCGCCTCCCCCAAATCGCTGGCTAAAGTGCGGATATACGTCCCCTTTGAGCAGCGCACCCGGAGAAAAAAGCGGTTTTCGCCGTTCTGCCCCTCGATTGCGATGGCGTAGACCGTCACCCTTCGGGGCGGCTTTTGGACGGCCACGCCCTTTCTCGCCAGCTCGTAGGACTTTCTTCCGTCGATTTTCACGGCCGAATAGGCGGGCGGCGTCTGCCAGATTTCCCCAAGAAACCGGGGGAGCGCCGTCTCCAGCTGCTCCCGGGAGACCTGGCACTCCTGCCGCGCCGTCACCCGGCCATAGCTATCCAGCGTGTCTGTCTCCACGCCAAAGGCCACCTCTGCCAGATATTCCTTCTCGTGGTCCATCATATAGTCCGAAAGGCGGGTGCACCGGCCCACGCAAATGGGCAGCACGCCAGCCGCTCCCGGGTCCAGTGTGCCCGTATGCCCCACCTTTTTTTCGCCCAGCAGGCGGCGCAGAAAGACCACCGCTCCGCTGGAGGTCATGCCCGGTGGCTTGAGCAGGTTGATGACGCCGTTCATAGCTGCTTCCTCACCGCGCTGAGCACAATCTCCACCGCCGCGTCCAGAGACTCTGCCTCCACGCGGCCCCCGGCAGCCATCCTGTGGCCGCCTCCGTTCAGCTCCTTGGCTGCCTGAGCTACGTCCGCATATTGGCAGCTGCGCAGGCTCACCTTAAAATCCTTTGCGCCAATCTGGCGGAGGAAGAAGCCAATCTCCACCGTGTCAATCTCGCGGACGTAGTTAATCAGCTCGTCGCAGTCCTCCTTTTGCGCGCCGGTGGCCTTATAATCCCGCATCAACACATAGGTCATGCCAATCCGCCCCTCGTCAAACAGGCGGATTCTCTGGCAGGCCAGGCCAATCAGCCGGGTCGCCCCCAGGCTCCGGCGCCGGTAAATCCGCTCCGCCAGCCTGGGGATGTCTGCCCCCGCTTGCCGCAGCCGGGCCGCCGCATCCAGGGCCGCTGCATCCGTGTTGGAATAGGTGAAGTTGCCCGTGTCTGTGCTGATGGCGGCGTAGAGGGCGTCCGCCATGGCGCCGTCCGGCTCTATGCCCAGCATGGAAATCAGCCGGTAGATGAGCATCCCTGTGGCGCCGCAGCTTTCCACATAGTTGTATTTCGCGTAGCCCTCGTTAGTGCCGTGATGGTCGATGTTGACCGTGCAGGCGTGGCCTCGGAACAGCCTCTGAAAGCCGCCCAGGCGGGCCAAATCGCCGCAGTCTATGGCGATGATACAGCCGAACTCCTTCTCCGCCGCTTCTTCCGGCGTGAGAAAGGCAATCCCCTGGGTGATGATGTCGTACTTGGCCGGCACCTTGCCGTCCAGCCCGTTCCAGCACTGCTTGCCCAGCCTTTTCAGGGCAAGAGAAAGAGCCACGCCGCTCCCGAGCGTGTCTCCATCGGCGCTGACGTGGCTGATAATCAAAAAATTGTCCATTGTCGGCAAAAGGCCGGCGATTTTCTCCAAAAAACTACTCCTCCCTGTCTATCCCCGCGTTGACCTGGTCAATCAGCTTGGAGATGTTGACACTGTATTCGATGGATTTATCGTGAATAAAGGTCAGGCTGGGAATCCGCCGCAGCTTGACCTTGTCGTTGAGCCTGCTGCGGATAAAGCCCTCCGCCTGCGCCAAGCCATCCATGGTGGCCTGGATTTTTTCCTCTGTATCGTAAATGCTGACGTACACCTTGCCGTATTTCAAATCCGGCGTAATCTCCACCCTGGTCACGCCCAGCATTTTGCTGATTCGCGGGTCCTTCAGGTCTGTGAGGAATATCTCCCCCAGGGCCCGCCGGACCTCGCCGTCAATGCGTCTCTCTCTTAGTTTGGACATACCGCGCCCCCTTCCTAGCGCTCCACCTCTACTACCTCAAAGGCCTCGAAGTTGTCTCCCTCTTTGATGTCGTTAAAGCCCTCGATGGTCATGCCGCACTCGTAGCCCGCGGCAACCTCCTTGGCGTCGTCCTTAAACCGCTTGAGGGAGCTGAGCTTTCCTTCATGGATTATGATACCGTCGCGCAGCAGCCTTATCCCGGCATTTCTTACCATCTTGCCATCCTGCACATAGCAGCCGGCAATGGTGCCAACGGAGGACACCTTGAAGGTCTGGCGCACCTCTGCATGGCCGATGACCCGCTCCTCAAACTCCGGCGCCAGCATGCCCTTCATGGCCTTTTCTACATCCTCGATGGCGTTGTAGATGACGCGGTAGAGGCGGATATCCACACCCTCCCGCTCGGCCGCCGCAACCACAGCCGCGTCGGGCCGCACGTTGAAGCCGATGATGATGGCGTTGGCCGCAGATGCCAGCATAATGTCCGTCTCGCTGATGGCGCCGACGCCGCCGTGAATCACCTTGACCCGCACCTCGTCGTTGCTCAGCTTCTCCAGGGACTGGCGCACTGCCTCCACAGAGCCCTGGACATCTGCCTTCACCACAATATTCAAATCCTTCAGCTCGCCCTCCGCCATTTTTTGGAACAGGGCGTCCAGAGAAACCTTGGACATGGCCTTCACCTTCTCGGCCTTAATCTTGTCCTTACGCTCCTCTACTACCTTTCTGGAAAGGCGGTCCTCCTCCACGGCGTACATGATGTCCCCCGCCGCAGGCACCTCCGAAAAGCCGATGACCTCAACGGGCTGGGACGGGCCTGCCGCCTTGACGTTTTTGCCGTCCTCATCCAGCATAGCCCGGACTCTGCCGTAGGCCGTGCCCGCCACGATGGTGTCGTGGAGCCGCAAGGTTCCGTTCTGCACCAGGACTGTAGCCACCGGGCCTCTCCCCTTGTCCAGCCGGGCCTCCACAATGGTGCCCTTTGCCATGCGGTTGGGGTTGGCCTTCAGCTCCAGCATATCCGCCTGGAGAATAATCATCTCCAGCAGGTTCTCAATGCCCTCGCCCGTAGCGGCGGATACGGGCACCATAATGGTGTCGCCGCCCCATTCCTCTGCAACCAGGTTGTACTCCGTCAAATCCTGCTTGATGCGCTCCGGGTTCGCGCCTTCCTTATCAATCTTGTTAATGGCCACGATGACGGGCACTCCCGCCGCCTTGGCGTGGTTAATGGCCTCAATGGTCTGGGGCATGACGCCGTCATCCGCTGCCACCACCAGCACGGCCACATCCGTCACCTGAGCGCCTCTGGCCCGCATGGCCGTAAAGGCCTCGTGGCCCGGCGTATCCAGGAAGGTGATAGAGCGCCCATTGAGCTGGATGGTATACGCGCCAATGTGCTGGGTAATGCCGCCGGCTTCCCCCGCTGTGACCTTGGTCTTGCGGATGCGGTCGAGAAGAGAGGTCTTGCCGTGGTCTACATGGCCCATAATGGTAACCACCGGAGGCCGCTCCTCCAGCTCTTCGGCGCTGTCCTCCCGGTCCTCGGCAATCAAATCCTTCTCCGCCGTCTGCTCTTCCTTCTGCTCCAGCGTAATGCCAAACTCGTCTGCCACCAGGGCGGCCGTGTCAAAATCGATTTCCGAATTGATGGTGCACATCACCCCAAGCAGCATCAGCTTTTTCAAAATCTCCGCCACCGGCTTCCCCGTCTTTTCCGCAAACAGCTTGACGGAGACCGTGTCTCCCACAATGGTGGCCCGTTCTATCTTCACCGGCTCCGGCATGACCCGGGGCGCCTGGCTCTTGTCCTTCTTGCGGACCTTCTTAGAGCCCCGCGGGAACTCGCCGTCGTCAAAGACGCCCATCTGCTTTATGCCGCCCCGCTTCTTCTTCTCGGGATTATTGTCATCCTGGCGGCGCTTTCTTGCGTCGTAGTTGGATTTTTCCTTTGTCACCGGCGGCGCAAAGCTGCCCGCCGCCTGCCGCGGCCTGTCGTTCCGCTTCTGCGGCTGACGCCGCTGCTCGCCGTCGCCATCCTTATCAAAGGGCCGCTGATAGCCGCCTCTGCCGCCGGCTCTGTCTCCCTGCCGGCTCTGAGGCCGGTCGCCCTGAGGCCTTGCCTGATAGCCGCCCCTATTATCTCCCTGCCGGCTCTGGAATCTGTCGCCCTGGGGCCTGCCCTGGGCGCTGTAGCCACCCCGGTCTCCCTGGCGGCCGCCTTGGGGGCGGTCCTCCCGCCGTCCACTGGGAGCGCTCTGGGGCGCCGTCTGCCGCCGCGGCTGCTCCTCCTTCGGCTCTGGCGCCTTTGCTGCCGCAGGCCTTTCCGGCTCGGCCGGCTTGGGCTGGGGCGCAGTCTCCGGCGCCGCCTCCCGGGCCTCGGCTGGCCTTGCGGGCGGCTGCTCCTGCTCTGCCTTTGCGGCAGGCTGCACCTCCGCGGGGCGCTCCGCCGCGGGCTGCTCCGGCCGCTGCTCTGCCGGCGCTGCCTCGGCTGGCTTAGAGGCTGCCTCTGCCTCAGCCATTTGCTGTTCCGCCTGAGCCGCTGCCTCTAAGCGCTTCTTCTCTCTATACTCCTTCAGCCGGGCCGTCAGGACAGTCTCTAGCTGCTTGGCGTCCTTCAGCTGCGCCTGGGCCTTGCTCTGCAGGCCGATGGCGCTCTCCATCACGCTGTTGGTATAGGAAGTCAATGTTTTATTTATCTCTACAATCTTTGGCTTGCTCAAGCGTTACACCTCCGCATACATTCCCATGAATTAAATTATATTCCTCCAAAAGCTTTTCTGCAAAGCCCTTGTCGATAATCCCAATTAATTTATTGGCCTCCCTGCCGCAGGCCTGGGCCATTCTGCCCGCCGGCCCTGCCTCCAGAAGAGGCGTTTCCCAGTAGCGGCAGAGGCTGGCCATCTCCTTGCGGGTGCGGGGCGAGGCGCCCTCGTCCAGCAGAACCAGCAGGACCTTCCCCGCCTTGACCCCCTTCTCTACGGCCACCGCGCCAAAGACGCACCTCCGCGCCTTCGCCGCAAAGCCCAGCAGGGTATAAAACCTATTTTCCGATGCCACGCCGCAAAATCACCCGCTTCAGCTCTGCAAACATGGTCTCGTCCATGGTGCACTCCAGGGCTCTGCCCAAGGCGTTTGATTTAAAGGCCCGCTCCAAGCACTCCACCGTGGGGCAGATGTACGCGCCACGCCCCTGGGCCTTGCCGGTCAGGTCTACGGAGACCTGGCCCTCCTTGTTTTTCACAATTCGGATTAACTCCTTTTTGGGCTTGCCCTCCCGGCATGCAATGCACATGCGGACCGGCACCTTTTTCTGCTTCAATTACTCTTCCTCCGAATCCTCCGGAATATCTCCGAAGCTGTTGATAAACTCCTGGGGGAAGCCGCCCTCAAAGGGGTTGGCAATCTCCTCCACAGGCGCGGCAGCGCCGTCAAAGCTGGCGAAGCCCATGGGCGGCGCATCAAAGGGCTCCTCGTCCCCATGGTCGCCAAATACATTGTCCACAATCTGGGACTGGCTCTTAATATCGATTTTATAGCCGGTCAGCTTAGCGGCCAATCTGGCGTTCTGTCCCTCCTTGCCGATGGCGAGGGAAAGCTGATAATCCGGCACGATGACCTTGGCGGCCTTTTCCTCCGGGTTGACCTGGGTCATGATGACCTTGGCCGGCCGCAGGGCGTTGGCAATAAACGTCGCCGGGTCAGAGGACCAGGGGATGACGTCGATTCGCTCGCCGCCCAGCTCCTCCACCACGTTTTCGATTCTGCTTCCCTTGGGGCCCACGCATGCGCCCACAGGGTCCACGTTGGCATCGTCGGAATAGACGGCAATCTTGCTCCGCTGGCCCGCCTCTCTGGCAATGCTCTTAATCTGCACCACGTTCTGGCTGATTTCCGGCACCTCCAGCTCGAAGAGCCGCTTAATCAGGCCGGGATGGCTGCGGGAAACGATAATCTGGGTGCCCTTCGCCTTTCTCTCCACCTTGGTGACATATACCTTAATGCGCTTGTTAATCTCGTAGCTCTCCCCGGGGATGGTCTCCTTCAGGGGCAGCTTGCCCTCTACCTTATCCAGCTCCAGATAGTAGGCATCCCCTTCCTTGCGGAGGATAACGCCGGTGAGCAGCTCGCCCTCCTTCTCGGAATACCGGTCGAAAATGATGCCCCGCTCTGCCTCGCGAATTTTCTGCACCACCACCTGCTTTGCGTTGAGGGCGGCAATTCTGCCGAAGGAGGCCGGCGTCACCTCTACCTCCAGGGTATCGCCGATTTCGTAGGCTGGGTTAATCTCCCTGGCGTCCTCCAGGCTGATTTCAAAGGAATCGTCAAAGACGTCGT
>DBGCIZ010000013.1:0-2334 GCA_048355355.1 Christensenellaceae bacterium
AATACAGCGTCTGCCAGCGGGTCATAGCCGGTCAGCACGGTAGCGGACTGGGTCCCCTCAACGATTCTCTGGCAGGCTGCCAGTTCGGCATCCATGCCGGCTACGTACACCTGGCCCTCCAGCCGCTGGGCAATCAGCGCCTGCACTGCGCCGCCGGCCATGCCGTCGTTGTTGCAGATAATGGCCTGGATGTCATTATCCTCTCTGGTCAGGATGTTTTCCACAGCAGCCATGGCCCCATCGGGAGACCAGTTTTCCACGTATTGATCGTAGACAATTTCTACATCGCCCCGCTCCACATATTCGTCGATGACGTTGTGATAACCGGTGTTTTCATCATGACAAACGCTGTCTGCATCGTGGCCGTTAATCAGCATATACTTGCCTGTAGGCACGTTTTCCAGAGCCAGCTTCATGTTTTCCTCGCCGATGGTCACATAGTCATAGCTGACGATTACGTCCAACTGGTCGTAGTTGACGACGCGGCAGTAGGAAACCACCGGGATACCCGCCTCCTTTGCGGCAGCTGCGCCTACTGCGGCAGCCTCATTGTCCTGCGGGCCGATGACCAGAACGTCAATGCCCTGGGAAATCATGTTTTCAATCTGGTCGTTCTGGGTGTTTGCGTCGTGGTTAGCGTCCGTATAAATCAACTCTACATTGTCCAGTTCGTCTGCCCGCTCCAGCATGCGAACTCTCTCCGCCTCCCATCTTTCCTCCTGCAAGGTGCCAAAGGATACGCCAATCTTGATGGTGTCGTCTCCGCTGCCCTCGGGCGCAGTGCTCTCGGCGGTGTCTCCGCCAGCGGGCGCCTCGCTTGTTGCCGGTGCGCTGCAGGCTGCAAAGCACCCCAGCATCATCAGGCACGCCAATGCCAATAAGAATACCTTTTTCATTTTTTTCCTCCAATAGCTTTATTTTTTATTGTCGAACGACAAACCGAGTGTTCCGCATCCAGACCGCGTGTTTACAGTCCATTCATAAATTTGTCTTGATTGTATCACACAACTTTCATTTACGCAAGTATTTTTTATATTTTTCTCAAAAAATATTTCGTTTGCGAAAGCTCAGTCTCGTTTTGCCCTGCACAACATCAAAGTATCCAGTCGAAATCCTCCAGCAACTGTTCTAGCCATATGGAAGTGATTTTTATCTCTTTTATCATCTTTCGAATTCGTAAATATTGAATTTTTGATTTTTAAACTTTTACAAAATCGAAATATGTGTTATAATGCTTATAAAACCATGCGAAGAATTGGGAAGGTGAACTATGCTACCTGGAGAAAGGCACCGCAAAATCAAAGATATTTTAATGGAATATAACCACATCGATGTGATTACCCTGAGCTCTCTGCTCGGTGTCTCTCAGGTTACTATCCGCAAGGATTTAGAAAAAATGGAGGCCGAGGGGATTCTGACCCGTATTCACGGCGGCGCTATCCTCAATTCCTCCCCCAGCGTCCATCAGGAGGTCTCTGAGGACCCCTATTACGAGGAAAAGGATAAAATCGGGAAAATCGCCTCCCATCTTGTGGGGGAAAACGAGGTGGTATTCATCGGCAACGGCTCCACCGGGCTGCAGGTTGCCCGCCATTTAAAGGATTCCCCCCGCATCACCATCGTAACCAACAATCTATCCGTTGTCTCCGCGCTATATGGAGATTGCACGGCGTCTATTTTCTGCGTCGGCGGCATTCCCGCCCGCATCGGGAACCATCTCTATTTTTCCGGCCCGCTGACCATCTCCGCCATCAGCCAGCTTCGGTTCAACAAGGCGTTTCTGACTCCCTCCGCCGTGGATTTATCCTTTGGCTATAGCGTGGCTTCCCCCGATATTTTGGACCTTTACAATGCCGTCGCCCAGGCTTCCGAGCAGGTCATCATTACGGCCGACTTCACCAAGTTTGACCGTATTTCCATGCTGAAGTTCTTGCCTCTTGACGGTGTCTCCACCGTCATCTCCAACGAAAATATCTCCAACGAATACAAACAGTTCTTCTTCGATTCTCACATTCCTCTTTACACAACGTTTGATTCGTCGGTCCTATGAGGTGCCCTATGGACAACAACATTACCCTTTCCCTTCGCAATATTCATAAGGATTTCAATGGCAACGCCGTTTTGAACGACCTTTCCATGGATTTTGAGAGCGGCAAAATATACGTATTTGTAGGGGAGAATTCCTCCGGTAAAAGCACCCTGGTCCGCATCCTGGCCGGAGAACTGGCTCCCGATGCCGGCCAGATTTACGTCAACGGCCGGGCCCTGCCGCCGAGCTCCATCCCCAGCGCCAAGGCCATGGGTCTGGGGGTCATGTTTGAAAACAACACCCTT
>DBGCIZ010000014.1:0-10422 GCA_048355355.1 Christensenellaceae bacterium
CTGGGAGGGCAAGGGCGTAAGGTTGTTTTCATCTGCAAAGGTCTGAAAGCTACTGACGCGGGCGGTGTTCGTAGTGACGGGGTTGCCGTTTACCAGCAGCTGCAAATTGGTCCCAAACAGCCCGCCGGTATATTCACTGTCGTTTTTCAGCTCTACTTCGATGCAGACGCCAGTTCTGTACCCATTATACCAGATATCCGGGTCGTCAAAGGGGATATCAATTATGGCCTGCTTTAAGGTAATGGTGTAACCTAGCTCAGGGTCGGTGATGGTCTGGTTGATTTCTTTTGTGGTGGGGGTAGGCTGTGCGACAGCTTCGCCGTCGCTGCTTGCCGTCATCTCTGAGGACGGCTCGGGGCTATTCGTACTGCTGCTCTGCGTCGCAGGAGCGGACGAGGCCTCGGGAACGCCTGCCTCTCCGCAGGCAGTCAGCAATACGGCCAACAGTCCGGCAAGAAGCAACGCAAATATTCTTTTCTTCATATTCTCCAAATCCTTTCTTTTTAGTGTTGACTAGGCTAAAATACAGAAAGTATTTCCACGCCAATTATTATAAGGGCTGGCATGATTTTGTCAAGAGAGAGGGCAGCGCTGCCAGCTCATTGACAGGCCTTTGCCGCTATTATATAATTTGATTAACAGATTCCATTTTTTCTAGATAAATTAAGGCGGCAGGTGAGGTGCTTGCTGCGATATATGAGGCTGGGCATCCCACTGACAGGGGATTGAGTCAATTTTCCAAGGGAAATAAGGTGACAGGATGAAAAAAGCGCTGGCTGCAATCATAATGCTGGTGGGGATATGCGAGCTTCCTATTATGGTGCGGGCCAACGCGCCTATACCGCCTCCCAATCGGATTGCGATAGCTATTGAGGATTATTCCAGCATTGAGAGAGTATCGCTCTATGGCGCAGCGGACGGGGAGGATTATTTTTTTATCAGTGACGACGCAGATGCCTCCAAGGAGGAAACCAGGCGGGCAGATGAAATCATCCTGCATATGGAGGTGAATCATGCGGACCGCTTCAAGCTGCAAATAGCGCTCAAGGACGGGAGAACAGTGGAATCCAATCCGGCCAAGTTTGAAGAATACGGGACGTATCTTTATTCGGTGGAGCGCAACGTTTTAGAGCAGGGGCAGATTGCCAGCCGCAGAAAGCATGGCATGGATCTGGTGTTTGGCGTATTTATGTTGGCGGTTCCCCTGGTGATGACGCTGGTGGTGGAGAGGCTCATTGCCCTGGCCTTTGCGCTAGAGCCGCTTAAGTATGTCATGATAATCAATTTAATCACAAATCCGCTGATGAATATTCTTCTCAATGTGTTCTATAACAAAATTTATATGCAATATTATCAGCTCTTAATCATATTTGAGCTCATGATAATGGCGCTGGAGTTTTGTTTTTACACGTTCACCTATCGGGAGGCATCGAAGAAAAGGCTGCTGCTGTTTTCGCTGGCAGCCAATGGGGCAAGCTGGGGAATCTATTTTCTAATTAGCAACTGGTGGTATCTTTGACGCAGCAATCGGGCAAAAACCTGCCTGGGAGAGATGGCCCTCCCAAGCAGGCCGTCATGTAGCATGGAAGAATGCCGCCGTTGAGCAAGCGTCAATAGCCCAGAGTTTGGTCTATCAAACTGCCGTCTACAGCGTTGACGATGAGGCAGGCCTCGCCCGTTCTGATCATAGTCGTATCTCCGCCGGTCAGAACCTCCGTGCCGTAAAGAGTCCAGGCGGGAACCAGCAGGCAGGTATCCTCGCTATTCTGCTCTAAAATTCTATGGAGGGAGAGGACGGCCCTATTAAGGGAAACATCGATTTCCTGATATAAATCGGCACGCGCCTCATACAGAATGGGAAGGTTCTTCTCAAAGTTATCCTCTATAGCATCAAACGTGAGCAGAGAGGTTTCCTCCATGATGGTATCCGTAACGGCGAGAGGCTGGGCCCACGCAACCTCAAAAATGCCCTCGCTGTTGAGACGGACAAAAAAGTCCTCATAGCTCCAGGGAAGGGCGACGGCGCTGGCTGTAGTGGAGCCGGATACAGTATAGGAGCAGGGAATCCCATCGATGGTGCGGACGCAGGTGACCTTGTAGGAGCTGCCCGTCTCCGTTGTTTCCAGAAAGACGGCGTCCACGGTCATCTCAGGGCATACCTGTTGCAGCAGGGCCTCTACCTGCTGCCTTGCCTCGTCGGGAGTCAGCCCGGCTGATTCGATGAAGCGGTCCTCTACGCTGGTATCGTCAAAAATTTGCAGCGTATCGCAACCGTCAAAGGAAGAGGTGCGCCCGGCCTCAATGCCATAGTCCGAATACCAAAGATACGGGCGCAGGCCATTGACGATTTGAAGCGATTTGCCCCTGCCATCCAGACCCTCCGGATTTTTTTCGTAGATTTCCAGGGCGGCATACTCATCCTCTTCCTTTACTATAATTTCTCCGTGGGAGCGCGTCTCCTCCAGGGTATCCGGGGCGGTGGCGGCCATTTCCTCCAATAGCTCGAGAGAGTCATAGGCACGCTTCAACTCATCAGAAGATGGGTCTGTGGCCTCCAACTCTGCAATGTGCCTTTTTACCTCTACAATCTGGTCGAGAAGCTGGCCCTTCGTGCGCTCATACTGGTAGTTCCACATCTCCGTATCTCCACAGAGCGCATCGAAAAAACCGGATGCCTGCTCCTGGGTGAATTGGGCCATTTCGACCCGGTAGATGGGAATGGCTGCGGCGTCGGGCGCCTCTACCTTGGCGTCTATGCTGATGGAAAGGTTGTCTTTGGAGGTGCTGAGCTCGTAGGTATAGCCCTCGGGAATGCCGTATTTCTGGGAAAGGCTGATGGATGCTGTGGGAGAGGCGCTCACCTGGGGAGATGGATCCGGCTGGGCCTGCTCCAGCATTTCCTCCTGCTCCTTCCCGACGACGATTGGCTCTACCGGCGTGGGCTGGCAGGCAGACAGACTCGCGGCCAACAAAGCGATGATGCAGATGAATCGGAATATCTTGGTGGATGTAGACATAATCAAATCCTCCTTTGCCTGGGCGTAATGTACATCTGTTTTGAGCAATTTTTCCTGAGAGGGACGCTGCCCCTAAAATCGTGTTTTCCAGTTGTGGGGTGAAAGGTAAACGCAAGATGCTTTTCTTATGCCTTATTATACGGGAAAGAAGGAAACGGCACAAGACGACAAGCCAAAATGTTACATTTTTGAGATATATTTATGAGCCCTTCAGTAGAACGGCTGAAGGGATGAGGGAAGGGAAAATCGCCGCTTGACAGTGGCAAGATAATTGTATAACATAAACTTAGAACGATTGTCCTGTCGTTTTTTATTCACATTGTGTTGCCAATTGCATGTTTGAAGCCGTTTTGCCATTTGCTGCCGGCGTATTTGTCGACATGATTTTTGTTGAAATGGAGTAATCCAACTTGAAGCAGGGAACGACGAATTTAAGCAGAAAATTAATTATGATTTCCATGGCGATTGTATTAATCACCTCTGTTTTAATCGGTATTAGTGTGTTTTACTTCATGGCTGGCTATTCTCGCGAATCAGAGAGAGAGCTGGCCCATGACCTCTTAGAGCAATATGGGCAGAATATAGATAATGTCTTTGCTGAAATAGAAAGAATAGCCTTTTTGATTGCGAGGGATCAGAACGTTGTCGACCTGTTAGAGGACAAATATACCTACATTGAGGAGCGATATAATCAGCAGCTGGTAGTAGAGGACGATTTATATGCGTCTATGAATTACAGTCAGCATATTTTTGGGATTTACCTGTTCGCCGAAAGCGGAGAGCAGTATTATAATATTCTCTCGCCCGCCATTGACGAGACGTATACGATCCAAGAGGAGCCCTGGTATAACAGAGCGGTCGAGGGGAATGTACAGCTGGTTTACCGTGAGACGGACGGCAAGTTTATGGTTGCCAGAAAAGCGCCGCTGTTGTCTTATGTCAGGTATATCTATCAGTTTCCGGACGACACCTATCTGGGCGCTTTGGAAATCGATATAAACGCTGATTTTTTTGAGCCTACCAGCCGGCTGGACACTGCGGACAGCCATGACTCTGTTTCATTTTTTGTCATGACAGAGGAGGGAGAGATGGTCTTTCAAGAGGGAGAGAGCCTGGGAGACGATATGGCCGGGCAGATTCTTAAGCAGGCAGAGGCAGAGCAGGAAAACCAGGCGCGCGATATCTCTGCGGGGGACAGTGTCACTCTCTCCTGGATGCGATCGGAGCAGACGGGATGGATTTACGGCAGTGTGGTAGAAATGGATGTATTCCCAGCTTTGCTGAGCGCCGTTACGACGATTATTGTGGTTGCCATAGGCATTGCCTTTGTGTGCGCCCTGTTTTTCTCCCGGTATATGGGGGTCAAGCTGTTTGCTCCCCTGCAGCAACTGCGGGAGGCAATGTACTGCGTTAAGGGAAATGATTTGAGCGTCCGGGCCAACATCCAGTCTAAGGATGAGATTGGAGAGGTGGCATCGATGTTTAACGGCATGGTGGAAAGCCTGGATAATATGATTCACACAGTGATTGCTCTGGAGGCAGACAAAAAAGAGCTGGTATTCCGAAAGCTGGAATCGGAGATGGAGGCGCTACAGGCGCAGATAAATCCCCATTTTCTCTATAACACGCTGGAATCCATCAGCATGACAGCGCGGATGAACCACGATATTCCGGCGCAGAAAATGGCCGTTTCCCTGGGGAAGCTATTGCGTCTCAGCATTGTGCGGGGAGAAAAGGTCGGCTCGCTGACAGAGGAAATCGAGCATGCTCAATGTTATTTAGAGATCCAAAAAATCCGCTATGAGGAGAAATTTGACGCATATTTTGACGTGGATGAACAGGCGATGGAGGCAAGGACGCTAAAAATTATTCTGCAGCCCGTCATAGAGAATGCTATTTTACATGGGATTGAACCCATGCAGGGCAAGGGGAAGATTGTTATCCGCATCCGCAGAGAGGGACAGCTTTTGAAAATAGCCGTGGAGGATAACGGTGTGGGAATGGCGCCGGACACCATGGAGGCTATTAACCAGGCATTGGCCGAGGGAAAAAACGTAAGCGGAAGGGGAAGCATTGGCATGACGAACACGAGCCGGCGCATCCGCCTTCACTTTGGGCCAGGGCCCTATGGGCTGCGGATTGTCTCCAGCGGGGCGGAGGGCACGACTGTGGAAATTACTCTGCCGTTTATTACGGAGGAAAGGAGTGAGGAGGAAGAATGACGCGGATTCTGGTAGCAGATGACGAGAGAATTATCCGGAGGGGCATTCAGGTCATCCTGGAGGATGGATTTGGAGAGGACGTGCAGGTGAAACTGGCGGGGAACGGAGAAGAGGCCCTGGAGATGGCAAAGGAGTTTAAGCCTCAAATTTTAATTACGGATATCCGTATGCCCGGCATAAACGGGTTGCAGCTGATGGAGCATCTTCGAGAGAAGGATGAGGGCATGATTTTCATTGTTTTGAGCGGCTATGATGACTTTGCATTCTGCAAAAAGGCTCTAAAAAATAAGGCGGCAGACTATCTGCTCAAGCCGGTAGACGAGCAGGAGCTGCTGCATGCCGTCGGTCAGGCGATAGCAGCTGTGACGGCAGGCCCGGCGGAGGAGAGGGATTTCCCTGCGGGGCGGAGCAAAAATGTCCAGACGATGCTGGAGTATGTGAAAACCCATTATGCGGAGCCGCTGAATCTGGAGATTCTGGCGGAGCAGATGCACTTCAACGCAAGATATTTGAGCCAGCTTTTTAAAAAAGAGACAGGCGTCAACTTTGTGGACTATCTCAACCGGGTACGGATTGAGCGTGCTAAGGTTCTGCTGCGCCAAAGTGACGCAACCGTCGAGGAGGTAGCGGCCAGGGTAGGCTACCGGGATGCGCGATATTTTGCAAAAACCTTTAAAAAGCTGGAAAACGAGACGCCCAGCGGATATAGGAACAGGACATGGTAAGGCGCAGAAGGCTGCTGGCACTGGGAGCAGCGCTGATTTGGGTGTTAAGCGTGCTGGCGGGAGGGTGCGCCCCACGGCAGGAGCCGAGGGAAGCCCGGGAGCCCATAACCATTTCAATGGCTCTCTACCCTGGGATGGAGCAATATTACCAGCTGGCTGGGCATTATATGGAGGAGCATCCCGGCGTCGTCATTGAAATTACGGAATATCCGCAAAAGGTGTTTGGGGAGCTGAACAGAAATATGCTGGCCAATGGGGAGGGTTACGACATATTCCCAATCGCGCCGGGAGAGTATCAGCTATATGCGGACTCGGACTACTGCGTGAACCTTCTGGATTATTTGGATGAGGAACTGATGCAGCGGTACGAAAATTGGGAAGAAATCTATGATGATCGAGAATATGAAGGGAAGCTGGTCAGCCTGCCTGCCCAGGTGCAGGGAGCGGTGGTGTACTATAATAGGAGCCTGTTCCGAAGCCTGGGCCTGAAAGTGCCGCGCAACTGGGATGAATTTATCTATCTTTGCGTACAGCTCAAGGCCAAGGATGTGACGCCCATTCAAATAGGCATTAAGGACGATTGGCCGCTACTCTCCATGATGTCCTGCTTTTTGGCCACCAAGGTACAGGCGGAGGATCCGGCGTGGGGAGAGGAGCGGAAGAAGGGAAGAAGGCGGTTTTCTACCACAGAGGGCTGTCTGGAGAGTTATGTCATGTTTCGGGAGATGCTTGTAAATGGCTGCTTTGACGAGAATGCCATTACTCAGTCTGACATACAGGCGCAGATGAACTTTCTGTCCGGGAAATCGGCAATGTATTTCGGGGGAACCTGGTCTATGGGGACGCTGGAGACAGAGAACAGCGGAGATATAGGCATCGGAGCATTTCCGCTGCCGGTAAACGACAATGGAGAGACGCTCACCATCCCCCTGGAGATAGCGGGAGACCTTGCAGTCTATCAAAACTCCGCCAACGCTGGGGTGGCGGTAGACTTTCTGCTATATACGCTGGAAGCGGAAAACAACGCTCTGATAAACGGGCTATATTCTCCCTTAAATGACGTTTCCATTTCCTGCCATAGCGCGCTGCAGGAATATCACGAATGGCTTTCCGGTTCGCCGATAGTGGCCTCTGCTATGACGGAGCAGGGCTGGCCGGATGGCTCGCCTTGGCCAGAGCCTATGTCGACAGATTTAAAGAATTGCTTTGTGGGCAGGAGGGAGCTTTCGTCAGAGGAGTTTTGGCTGGAACAGGATTTAGCTTGGGACGACGCCTACGCCAACCAGAAGAAATATTCCTGAAGGGGTGGAAAAGTCGCCGGCTACTGCCGGCGCTTTTTTCATGAAATTATGAAATTAGAGTATAACTGCAAAATGTACACCTTTTATGCAATTACACGCATTGCTGCGGCCTCTGGATTGGATTACACTAAAACTAACCAAGCAAGACAACAACACATGGAGAATAACGCAGGACAGCGTGAAAGGGAGAAAGCAATGCAACCAATGATTTCAACGCAAAAGCAGAGAGGTCTGCTCCGAGAAAAGAAAAAGAGCATCCTGATGATAGGTGCTGCGGTGGTGATTCTGGCAGTAATCCAGTGCGTCAACCCGAAGTTTTTATCCGAGGGCAATCTCCTCACGGTCATCAATTCCATCCCGGCGCCAAGCATCGTGGCGTTTGGCTTTACGCTAATATTAATTATGGGAGGAATTGACCTCTCCTGTGGATATGGCTTAACGGTTTGCATCATGATGCTGGGGCAGGGGCTAGATGCAGGGCTGGCGCCCTGGCTATCCGCGCTGATGGCAATTTTGACAGGCGCTGTCTTGGGGGCGGTGAACGGGTTTCTCATCGTCAAGACGAAAATTACGCCGTTCATCGTTACGCTGGCCACCATGTCGGCCTGTCAGGGCCTGCTGAATCTGCTTTATCCCGGGGGCCGGGTAACGCTGGATGACGAGTTGTTTACCACCATTGGCTTTGGAGATGTGGGGGGGATCCCCATCACCTTTCTCATTGCTATGGCCATATTCGTCCTGTTTCTGCTGATTTTGAAAAAGACAAAGCTTGGCACATATGCCTATGCCATTGGATCAAATGAAAAAAACGCGGCAGTAGCTGGAATCAATATTGGAAAATATAAATTTATCATCTATGTCATCGGAGGAATTTGCGTGGGAATCGGAGCTTTGATTCTCAGTTCCCGGGTGGGAATTGTCCAGAAAACCTCTGGAGGAATCAGCACGATGATGGATGTGGTAACTGCGGTGGTTCTGGGAGGAACCAGCACCGCAGGAGGCGAAGGCGGCGTGGCAGGTACATTGGCTGGCGTGGCCGTGTTGCAGCTGCTGACCAGCGCGCTGGTGCTGTTCAACGTCCCCTCGGCCGGTCAGGATATTGTAAAGGGACTGCTGATTATCCTGGGGATGATCGCCATGAGTCGGCTGAAAAACACGAAATAAGAGCAATACCGGGCGAGCCCGGATGCTGATAAACAGAAAAAAGAGGAGGAAAAATCATGAGGAAAAAATTTGCGGCTCTGATAGCAGCCTTGCTGTTACTCAGTGCGCTGGCAATGGCGGGATGCCAGCAAAGTGGAGGCTCTACGGAGCCGGAGGAAAGCAGCGCGGCGACGGCTGCGGCAGAGACGTCGGAGGAGACCGGTGAAGCTCAGACAGATACAGACGATAAAATCACCATCGGCTATGCTGTATATAATTTCACCAACCCCTACTATTTTGGGATTATGGACGGTGGAGATATTGCGGCAGAGGAGTTGGGCTGCGAGGTCATATGGAAAAGCTGCGAGGGCAGCATTGAAGAAGAACTCGCCATTGTAGAGAACTTTATTGAGCAGGGCGTGGACATTATCTGCCTGGATCCGGTAGACGCTACGGCGCTGGTGGATACCATTAATAAGGCTACAGAGGCGGGGATTCCCGTCGTCACCTTTAACAACGTGATTGAAGGGACAGACGCCTATGCCTATACGCCGGATTCCCATTCCAATGGCGTTGCCACTGGCGAGTTGCTTTGTCACTATATAGGCAAGGAGGGTGCCGTTGCGATTTTGCAGGAGCAGCCGGGCAACAACTCATCCGACACCAATGAAAATGGAGTCCGCGAAGCAATTGCAAAATATCCGGACGTTGAAATCGTAGCGGAGCAGGTAACCAACTTTGACCCGGATAAAGCGCTGCAAATCACGCAGACATGGCTCAGCACTTTGGATGAGTTGGATGCTATCGTGACGATATCTAACAGTTCGGCAGCTTCCGCAGCGCAGGCGGTAAAAGCGGCAGGCAGGGAAGGCGAGATTGCCATATTCTCCATAGATGGCATGAACAACGAACTGGTGGGCTCTGGAGAGCAGACGGCAGACGCTTTGAATATGACCCTGGCCATGGGCTGGTGGAATATCAAGCTATGCTGTGACATTGTGGAAAATCCGGACAGCTGGCCCAAACTGATTCAGTATACGCAAAACTTTGTGGCAACACAGGAATCCATAGAAATCATGAATGCAAACGGACTGGCCGAAGATGCGCCGGATGTGACTCTAATGGATGTTGAGGAGGCGCTGGCTATTGCTGAGACGGACGACCCCCATCAGATAGAGGTTAACTGGGTAGAGGGCTGCGGACCTAACGAGGAGGCCCAGACAGACGCAGAAGAGTAAAAGGAGCGTGCCGCGGCATGATTCACAGCCGCGGCAGTATTTTGAAAATTTTTAGGGAGGAAAGCACCGTGACACCGAAAGGGATGCAGGGCAAAGGGCTGAATATCAACAAACGTTATCTCGTATTGGTTGGCATAGTGGCGATTCTGGCGGCGCTATTTTCAATCATTACAGACAGCTTTCTGTCCTTTGACAATATGATGAACATCGTCCGGCAGACCAGCATTCTTGCCATCGTATCAGTTGGGATGACCTTCGTCATCCTGACAGGCAATATAGACCTGTCGATTCCAAATAATATCGCCCTATCCGGCGTGCTGGCGGGGCTCATCCTGCAAGGTATAGACAGCCCGCTGCTGGCCATTGCCGCAACGATTGGTTCGACCATGGTGGTGGGGTATGTCAACGGCTTTTTGGTAGGGCGGTGCAAGCTGAACGCCTTTATTGCGACTTTGGCTACCAATACGGTTTTGGGCGGTATTGCAGTTTCGCTGACGGCGGGCAAGGGTATTGCCATTGCAAACGAGGCATTTTTAGGCCTGGGCAGGGCAGATTTGGGGCCGATTCCCGTTCCTCTACTGTTTGTAATAGCCATTTTTGCCATCTTTATCTTCGTCAATAAACGGACGTCCTTTGGCAAACGGGTTTATGCTGTTGGAGGGAATAGTGCGGCGGCTCGCGCCTCTGGAATCAATGTAGAGAGAAATATTGAGCAGGTATATGTGCTTTGCGGATTTCTGGTCGGCGTCGCTGCTGTGTTAAATACGGGGCGTCTG
>DBGCIZ010000015.1:0-10922 GCA_048355355.1 Christensenellaceae bacterium
ATATCTAATGCGTCTTTGATAGTAGGCATATCCAATTACCTCCTTCGGTGGTACTGTTTCTTACTATTATTATACGCTATTTCTCGTCAAAAATCAACCATTTGTTGTGACAGAGCCTAGATAATAAAGTGATGAAAAACCTGATTATTAATTATCAGGATGGAGAAGAACGGTGGCTCGATTTTGATATAACATATCTTTATGGTAGTGGTGCGATGACTACGGGTGAAAATAAAGAGAATGGCATAGTTGTAGAGCAGTATACAGTGAATGGGAGAAACTATCAAATTGTCGAGACGGCAGATTATGTACGAATATTTTGGCAAACAGATGATAACGTGCTTTACACAGTATCTGGAACGGAAGATTTGGAGACGATGAAGCAAATTGTTTCAACCATGATATAAGGAGGAAAAAACAAGTATGAAAAAAGGACTAGTGTTTGCGGTTGCCATTATGATGGCGCTTTCCCTGGGCGTAGGCTCTGCCCTGGCGGCAGAGGAGCCGGAGGAGATAAACTACGCAGAGGTGTACGAGCCCGGCGTGGAAAACACGACGCCTACAGGCCAGGCAGCGGCAGACCCCTATTTTACAGAGACGGTCATTGGAGACGGCATCTCCCCATTTTCGCGACCAGTATTCTCTTCTACACCAAAAATTACACTTTCCAGCCCAAGCACTGGGAAAATCAGTGTATCGGTTACAGCAAGGACGACGTCTGCCTGCGAAAAGCTGGGCTTGCAGAGCATGATTTTGCAGTATTGGACGGGCTCTTCTTGGCAGACCAGCTCCTCCTGGCGCAATAACTACTACTATGACGCCACCAAGTATACTTTTTCTAAATCTCTTTCCAAGACCAGCGGCACCAGATACCGCCTGACGGGAATCGTCTACGCAGAGAATGAGGACGGCACGAAAACATATTCCTTTACCACAGCTTATATTACCTGTAGATAAGGAAAACACAGCGCCGGGACAGCTTCCCGGCGTTTTTTTATTGCCCAGGGATACTGAACCGGGCCGCCGCTTCATATAATACCCCAGGAAAGGAAAGGGATTGCTATGTTTTATATTAAGTCTACCAACAATGTGAAAATAGCCGTCTGGGACTGGCGGCCCGAGGGGAAGGAGACAGTGGTGCTGGTGCACGGCTGGCCCCTCTCCCACAAGATTTTCGAATACCAGATTGGGCGGCTCTGCGCCAGAGGGTGCCGGGTGGTGGCCATAGACCTGCGGGGCTTTGGGGAATCGGACGCCCCCGCCGCCGGCTATTCCTATAACGAGATGGCCACGGATTTGCACCAGGTGGTCTGCGCCCTGGGGCTGGGGGAGTTTACCTTGGCGGGCTTTTCCATGGGCGGGGCTGTGGCGCTGCGGTATATGAGCCTGTTTCAGGGGAAGGGCGTCAAGCGGCTGATGCTGCTGGCGGCGGCAGCGCCCTGCTGGACGCAGCGGCCCGGCTTCCCCTATGGGGTCACGCGGAGCTACGCAGATGGGCTCATCCGGCAGGCCTCCATAGACCGGCCAAAGCTGGCCCACACCTTTTGCCATGAGCAGCTCTTCGCCTGCCCCCAGAGCGAATGGGCCAAGAACTGGTTTGAGGATATCGCCCTGAGCGCCTCTGGTTTGGGGACGATTCAGGCGGCCATCGCCCTGCGGGATGAGGACGGCCGGCGGGATTTGGGGGCTGTCCACGTGCCGACGGTGGTGATTCATGGCGGCAAGGATAAGGTCGTCCCCAAGGAGCTGGCCATGATTCAGCATAAGAGCATCGCCAATTCCCGCATGTTCACCCTGACCAACAGCGGGCACTGCGTTTTTTACGACGAGCTGGAGAAGTTCAACCAGATTTTTCTCTCCTCTATCCTGGGAGGGGGTCAGAGCTAAAAGGGGGAACGCAAAGCCCGGCAACTGCCCAATGGCAGGCCGGGCTTTTATGATTCCGGGAAAGGAACTATGCAGTATGAAAAAGGAAAATTTATTTGAAAAAGTGAACTTTTGTAAATAAATGAAATACTGCAAGATACACAACTAATTATACTGAAGATATCCTTATTTTTCAAGCTTTTGCTATGTAAAATTTGGGGTTTTTATTCTGGTGCTGGATGATTCAATAAAGTACACATTTGCAAATCGCCTTGAAAAGACGCTTGTTTTGAGACGATGGGCAGAAAAATTTTACATTAGTGTGAGGAGGCACTGGAAGAAAATGAAGGCAAAAAAATTAATCTCTGTTGTCCTGGCCCTGGCGCTGGCCCTTTGTCTGGCCCCGGGGATTGCCCTGGCAGCAGACCCTGCGGGCGCCGGCGTCACCGTGACGGATTGCGGCCACTTTAAAGAGGCCACCTGGGGCGGCGAAGCAGGCGTGTTCAGCGTAGGCTGGAAGTATAGCGATACGGCCATGCTGGACGAGGTGGTTTCCGTCCGCGTGGGCGCAAAGGACGCCAAGGACAGGGTCGTAGTAGAGTACACGGCGGACGCGGAGCAGATAGACTGGCAGCAGGCCAACGGCTACGTCACGGCGGAGGGGCTGAGCAGCGTACCCTTCTATAAGGAGTACAACGGCGAGCCCGTCGCCGAGGGCCGGGACAGCGACTGGACCATGGCCAAGGGAGCTGGGTTTGACATGTGGCAGCCGACGCTGTTCTACGTTGAGGTAGAGACAGCCCAGGGCACCTACTACGACGAAATGGCCTATGACTATCCCTATCCTGACGTAGTCATCACGGATTGCGGCCATTTTAACGAGGCTACCTGGGGCGGCGAAGCAGGCGTGTTCAGCGTGGGCTGGAAGTATAGCAACCTTTCTCTGGACGACGTGACGGCGGTCCGCGTGGGCGCAAAGGACGCTAAAGACAGGATCGTAGTAGAGTACACGGCGGACGAAGAGCAGATTGACTGGCAGCTGGCCAACGGCTACATCACGGCAGAGGGGCTGAGCAGCGTGCCCTTCTATAAGGAGTACAACGGCGAGCCCATCGCCGAGGGCCGGGACAGCGACTGGACCATGGCCAAGGGAGCCGGGTTTGACACCTGGCAGCCGACGCTGTTCTACGTTGAGGTAGAGACGGCTCAGGGCACCTATTACGACGAAATGGCCTATTCGTACGACTATCCCCATGTCCACGAGGCTGTGGCAGTTCCTGCGAAGGCAGCCACAGAGGAGGAGCCAGGCAACATCGCCTATTGGTATTGCCCGGACTGCGGCAAGTACTTCAGAGACGAGGCGCTGACGGAGGAAATCTCCTTAGAGGACACCGTGATTCCCGTTCTGGAGCACACCCACAGCTTTGGCGAGGATTGGCAGTCTGACGCGGATAATCACTGGAAGGAGTGCGCCTGCGGCGAAATTGCCGACTTGGGCGAGCACACCTTTGGCGACTGGGTGGTGACCAAGGAAGCCACGGCGACAGAGCCGGGCAGCCAAATGCGGGCCTGCACGGTCTGCGGCTATAGCCAGACAGAGGAGCTGGCAGCCACCGGCGCGACGGAGGAGCCTGCGCCCACAGAGCCCGGCGCCACAGAGGAGCCGGAGGCATCCCAGGAGGGCGACGCCCCCAAGACCAACGACGACACAAATCTGGCGCTTTGGATTGCGCTGCTGGTAGTAGCGGCAGGCGGCATGACCGCGGCGGTCATCTACACCAAAAAGAGAGGCAGACAGCACTAAGCAGCTTGCCAAGCCGGCCCATCTGGGCCGGTTTTTTGGTGGGGCAAAAAAAGAAGGCCCGGAAGGCCCTCTTTCTTTGGAGGAATTTTATCTGCACCATTGGTAAATCGCGTTTGCCAGAACCTCGATAGAGGTGTAAAACTCCTCTAAGGAGACGTATTCATCGATGCCGTGGGCCTGCTGAATGCTGCCAGGGCCGTATAGCACGGTAGGGGTATGGGCATAGTTGGTGAGCAGGAAAGACATAAATAAAAACGTTTTTACAACGGGTATAAAAAACCACTCCGTCCACTGCAGAACGACACAATGAAGACGGAAAGGAGAGATACAACCGAATTTCTATTTGCAGAATGCTATGAGTTGAGCCGAACGACAGACCCTCTGCGAATGAGCTCTACGTCCATGACGATTTTGCGGGTGTCATTCTCATTTGGGACGCCCTGCAGCTTATTCAGCAGCTTTTCTGCGCCCAAGCGGCCCATCTGAATGGTTGCCCGGCGGACGACGGTGATGCCGGGGTCCATATACTTGGCCAACAGAGTATCGTCAAAGCCGACTAGGGAAATATCCTTTCCCAGGCGGAGCCCTTTATTGGCAATGGCCTCGACGCAGCCGATACAGAGCAGGTTGTTTGTGGCGTAAATAGCCGTGGGGGGATGCTCCATAGAGAGAAGCTCCATGGCCTTTTCATAGCCGCTCTCCATATACCAGGTGCACTCCTTAATATACTGCTGCTGCACGGGGACGCCGCCCTCTTCCATCGCCCGGTAAAAGCCGCCCAGGCGCTCCTGGCCGATGTTAAAAGTCAATGGCCCCATCAGCAGGCCGATATCCCGATGGCCTGCATCCACCAGCTCCTTGGCCAGCAGATAACTGCCTTTAAAATTGTCTATGACAACGGCTTCCATATGGCTGCCGGGAACGTACCGGTCCACTATGACGACAGGCTTTTTCAGCTGCTTTAAAAATTCCATATTGTCGTGAGCGGGGATGATGATGACGCCGTCGATAATACGGTCAAACTGGCCGCGGAACAACTGCTCCTCCTTTTGCTTGGAGTCGTTGGTGGAAAACACCAGCGTATAATATCCACGGGAGACGGCGACCTCCTCTGCCCCCTGGATGACGGCCGTATAGTATTCGTTGATAATATCGGGCACGATGACGACGATGAGCTTGGTGGAGCCGGTCTTCATGGACGCTGCCAGATTATTTTTGACGTAGCCTAAATCCTGCGCTGCCTGCTGCACCTTTTGACGGGTTTCGTCGCTGACCCGGTCTAAATCGTTCAGTACGCGGGAGACGGTAGAGATAGCCACGCCAGCCCGTTCGGCAACCTCCTTTATCGTAATCGGTTTCCTTGGGTATTCCATTTTGTAAGCTCCATCTCCATTGATGTAATCGAAACGTTATGATTGCTATGAATTAATTTAAACATATTGTCTGTATGTTGTCAATACGTTTTGACAAAAAAACCTAATTTTTTTCCCAAACCAGGAAAGAGGCCCCTGCCCGATGTGGCAGAGGCCCCCCTTGGGTTGGGTTTATTTGTCCATTACGTAGATTGCTTTGATAACCTCGTCGCCCTTCTCAATCTTCTTGAAGATATCGTTGGTGGCCTCTACGGTCAGGGGCAAACGATGGGTGATGATGTCGTCGTATTTCAGACGGCCAGATGCCATCATTTCCATGGCTCTCTGCTTGGCGATTTCCATGCCGCCCATGTTCAGCATGGCGTAGTTGGTGCCGGTAACCTGGTAGCCCTTAAAGTGGATATAGCTCCAATCTACCAGTACGGGGACGCAGCAGGCGCCGATCTGGCCCACGCGGCAGCCCCATTTGCCCAGATAGGGAATCAGGCTGATCGTCTCGGGAACGCCGGCTGCCTCAATGATGGTATCCACGCCATGGCCACCGGTCAGCTCGAGAACTCTGTCTACCACCTTTTCCGTGGTGGGGTCGATGACGTAATCTGCGCCCAGCTTTTTAGAGAGCTCCCGCTTCATGGGAACTGGGTCAGAGGTGATAACCGTCTTTGCACCGTAGATTTTCGCCAGCTGAGTAGAGAGCAGGCCGAGAGCGCCCTGACCCATGATGAACACGACGTCGTTCATGCGGACGTTGTTGAAGGCGATGACGTTGGTAATCATCGTGGGCTCAAAGAGAGAAGCCACATCGTCGGGAACGTTATCCGGAACCTTGATGGCCTCGTTGACGGGGGAGACGATGTATTCGCCAAAGCCGCCGATGGTTCCCACCATGGAGACCCTGTCGCCTACCTTGAAGCCGTTGCCCTGGTCCATAAAGAGAAGCTTATTGCTGCCCTTATGGTCTGCGCCCATGGGGTACACCTCATCCGGCATGGGGCCAACGTCTACGACAATACCCGTGCCCTCGTGGCCCATGGTGGTGGGGTAGGGCTCCAGCTCGTAGCGCTGGGACGGATAAGCATCCTGAAGGGGATCGCCGTCCAGCCGGTTATCCCATTGACGGAAGTGATGGGGCACCATGCCCTCTATCTGATGGTCGTGCGGGGGGTGCAGGGCGCGAACCGTGTTCAGGTCCGTCTGGTTGCAGATGGAGCAGGCCGTCATTTTTACGACGATTTGGCCAACGCCAGCCTTGGGGATAGGCTTTTCGTTGATGGTCCAGGGGCCGCCCTTGCCCTGAAGAACTAATTGCTTAAACGTCTTTTCTGCCATAATTTCTTCCTCCTGATTTTCAGTTGTATTGTCTGATACATATGCCACAACAATTCTAGCTTTATTATATGGGCTGGGGGAGAAAAGAGCAATTCAAAGAGGGAGAGGAAAGGATTCCGAAACGGAATGAAAGGCGTCTGGCGGAAAAAATCAGCCTGTCCACAGGCAAAAGAGGCGGATTGGAGGAATAGAAATAGGAAAAAGCTTTTTTGACGAAAAAGGAGGAATCATGGAAGCCATTGAAAAAATGCTAGCCTACGCCAAGGATAAGCTGGGCTGCCGCTATAGCCAGACGAGACGGTGGGAGGAGGGGATTTACGACTGCTCCAGCCTGGTATACCGGGCCTTTTGGGCGGCAGGCGTGCCCATGGTGCACCGCAGGACAGGGGCGCCTGTGGATACCAGCAATTTGCAGGTTTATGCCAGAGGCTTCCGCCTGCTGGAGCCCCCGGGAGAAGGCCCCATTGGCAGGCGGGTGGCCGTAGATTACAGCCAGCTGAAGCCGGGGGACCTGATTTTTTATACCTTTGGCCCAACGGACCGGGAAAACAGGATTACCCACGTTTCTATCGTGTTGGACGGGGAGACGGTGCTCCACGCGCGCAATCCGCAGATGGGCGTTTTGGTGAACGACATGGGCTATGGCCGCGGAAACATTGTGGCTGTGACCCGGTATGTGGGGGAATAGGCCATGAAGGGACTTTGGCGGAAAGCGATGGGGGAGCGGCGCCGGATTGTTACGGCTGCCCTGGGGCTGGCGGTGGCGGCGCTCTGCGTCTATTTTGCGTTTCACGGGCTGGCCAACGGGCGGCAGCTGCTGGAGGCCTGGGCCGCCCTGCCCTGGCTCCCCATGGCCATTCTTTGGGGCGTGGCGACCGCCTGCCTGATAACGGGGGCCATGCTCTGCAAAGAGGGCGGGGAGCTGGCCTGGCTCAATCTCTGCCTCATGAGCCTTTGCGCCTATCTGGCCTTGATTGGGGGAGACTGGACCGCAGCGCTGGCGGCAGCAGCCCTTTGGGCCATAGAGGGGTTCCTCGCCCTGCGGCAGCTGGGGCGCAGGAGCAGGACGGCGGGCCTGCTGGCGCTGCCTCAGCTGCTCCTGGCCTGGTATCTGGTGATTTTGCTTTACGATGTGGCCATGCGGTAATAAAAAGTTGATTATTGCCGGTGGCTACTGTATAATGTAGCTGTAAAAAAACGATGGGCATCTCGCAAGCTGCCGCCACAGGGGCCGGGGCGACGCCCGCTATTCCCAGGGGGAAAGCGGAGCAACCGGAGCCGCCGCGCCACGGGCATAGGGCAGAGGGGAGCCTGAACGGAGGAAACATGAAAAAAGATGTGAAGAAGCTGGCAACGGCCGGCGTATTGGCGGCAATCACCATTGTTCTGGGATTGACTCCCCTGGGAATCATTCCGATTCCACCGGCGAATATGTCTATTCTATGCCTCCCGGTTATTATCGGGACGCTGACCTGCGGCCTGGGGACAGGCATGATATTGGGAGGCATTTTTGGCATCACCAGCGTGATTAAGGCATTTACGGAGCCATCTGTCCTGGTGGCGCCCCTTTTGGGGTCAAGCCCGGTCTTTGTGATTATTATGTCCCTGGGCGCGCGGCTGCTGATTCCCGTGGTAGTATACTATGTCCACCGGGGGATGACCCGGAAGGGCGGCATGAAAAAGACGGGTATCGGCGTCTCTGCCTTATTGGGCAGCCTGACCAACACGGTCTGCTATCTGGGGCTGATGCTTTTATTCTATGTTTTGGCGGGGCTGGATTCGGCGGCCGTCCTGGCCACGGTGGCAGGCGCGGGCGCGCTGAACGGCTCTCTGGAGGCTGTGGCGGCGGTGGCCGTCAGCATTCCGGTGGTGATGGCCGTCAATAAATCGAGAAGGGCTTAGAAAGGGCTGTTTGCATGATACTGGTTTTAGATATTGGCAACACCAATATGAAATGCGGGCTGTTTGAAAATAGGATGCTAATCCGCTCCTGGCGGATGAAATCCTCTATGGACAAGACCTCCGATGAGCTGGGCATGGAGATGGTCTCCTTTTTCAACTATCTCAGCTTTAATGCGGAGGATGTGGACGGCGTTCTGGTGTCCTCGGTGATTCCGTCCATCAACTATACCATTGACCATATGGTCCGCACCTATTTTAAAAAGACGGCGTTCTTTGTAGGCCCCGGCATTAAGACGGGCATTAACATTCTATACGACAACCCCAAGGAGCTGGGGAGCGACAGAATCGTCAACGCAGTGGCAGCTTACGAGCTTTACGGCGGCCCCTGCATCACGGTGGACTTCGGCACGGCCACCTCCTTTGGCGCCATTTCGGAGCGGGGGGACTTTTTAGGGGGCGCTATCTGCCCCGGCATCAAGACTTCCGCCGAGGCCCTTACGGTCAATACGGCCAAGCTACCCCGGGTGGAGCTGCTGAAGCCGGGCAAGGCCATCAATAAAAACACGGTGGGCTGCATGCAGGCGGGCATTCTCTACGGTTATGTGGGCCAGGTGGACTACATCCTCCGGAAGATGAAGGCCGAGATGGGGGGAAGGGCCAAGGTCATTGCCACCGGCGGCCTGGCGGATACCATCGCCCAGGAGACGAAAATGATTGATAAAATTGACCCGCTGCTGACGTTGCAGGGTCTGGAGATAATCTACAATAAGAATTTTAATTGACAGGAGAAGCGGCATGAAGGATATTAACATAGGCATTATGGGAATGGGAACCGTAGGCTCCGGCGTGTACCGGGTGATTGAGAAGGAGGGGGCCTACATCCAGCACAAGGAGGACGTGCAGATTCACGTGAAAAAGGTGCTGGCCCTGGATTATTCCATCGAAATCCCGGAGGAGAAAAAGACCTCCAGCATTGAGGATATCGTGACCGACCCGGATATTTCCATCGTGGTGGAGGTAATGGGCGGCATCGAGCCGGCAAAGACCTTTATCATCAAGTGCCTGCGGGCGGGCAAGACGGTGGTCTCCGCCAATAAGCAGCTGATTTCCCAATACTGGGCGGAGATTGAGCAGGAGGCGAAAAAGACGGGCGCCGGCTTCTATTTCGAGGCCAGCGTTGGCGGCGGCATCCCCATCCTGCGGGCGGTGAACGAGTCGATGCAGGCCAACACCATCAACTCCATCTATGGCATTATCAACGGCACCACAAACTACATTCTGACCAAGATGTCCGACGAGGGTCGGGACTTGCAGGATGTTCTGAAGGAGGCCCAGGCCCTGGGCTACGCCGAGGCAAACCCGACGGCGGATGTAGACGGCTACGACGCTATGTATAAGCTGTCCATCCTGGGGTCCATGGCGTTCCACGTCCGGCTGCCTGTGGAGCATATTTACAGAGAAGGCATTATGAAGGTATCCAAGGAGGATATCGACGGCGCCAGGGAGCTTGGCATGGTGGTAAAGCTGCTGGCTATTGGCAAGCGGAAGGGCGAGGAAGTGCAGGTGCGCGTGCATCCCACCATGATTCCCAAGGACCATCCTCTGGCCAGCGTCAAGGGCAGCTATAATGCCATTATGCTGAACGGCAGCGCCGTGGACGATGTCATGTTTTATGGCAAGGGCGCAGGCGACCTGCCCACGGCCAGCGCCATCGTTTCGGACATTGTTGTGGCCTCCAAAACCAAGGAGCACAAGTACGCTACCTTCATGAACGAGCCGGCAAAGGTATCCCCCACGCTGAGCTTTGACAACAACTGGGAGGCTGGCTTCTACGTCCGCCTGCGTGTGGCAGACAGGCCGGGAACCCTTTCCAAGATTACCGGCGTCTTTGGAGACAACAACGTCAGCCTGACCTCCGTCATTCAAAAGGCGACGGACGGCAAGGTGGCGACGGTTGTGCTGGTGACGCACCTCTCCAAGGAGCTGGACGTGAAGGCTGCCCTGGAAGGGTTACAAAACCTGGACGAGGTTGTGGAGATTGGCAACGTCATGCGGGTAGAGAACCTGACCTGCGATTGATTACGGCGAGCAAGGGGCGCGGCAAATGGCCGCGCTCTTTTTTTTGCACAGATGAGGCAGATTTGTAAATTGTTTTTGCCCGCTAATGGGGCTACAATGGCAGGGAAGAGACCGTTCATGCCCCCAAAGGGACGCATTTTTCCCCAAAAAACGCTGCTGGAGGCTTTCCGGCAGCGCTTCTTTCTGCAAGAGAGAAAGCTCAGATGGAGTTTTTCTCCGAATGATAATCCTTTGTATGGGTGGAGAGGCCCTTCTTTTTCAGCCGCGCGTTGATGAATTCCCGGGCCAGGGCGTAGATGACGGCAAACACGGGAATCCCCAGAATCATACCCAACACGCCGAACAGGCCGCCGCCCACAATAATGGCGAAGATGACCCAAAAGGCGGTGAGGCCCGTGGAGTTCCCCAGGATTTTTGGGCCGATAATCTGGCCGTCTATCTGCTGAAGCACCACGGTGACGATGATAAACCAGAGGGCGTCCATGGGGTTGACCATGAGCAGCAGGAGGACAGAGGGGATGGCGCCGATAAAGGGGCCGAAAAAGGGAATCAGGTTAAAGATGGCCATA
>DBGCIZ010000016.1:0-2006 GCA_048355355.1 Christensenellaceae bacterium
AGGTGCCTCCTGGCACGGTGGTCATAGACGCAGAGACGGGCAGAGTGGTCGCAGATATCAAAAGAGGCGTCAGGAAAAGAGTGCTGCGGGGCGGCAAGGGCGGCAAGGGAAACGCCCGGTTTGCTACGCCGGTGCGCCGCGCCCCCCGGTTTGCCACGCCGGGCAGAAAGACGCGGCCCCGGGAGGTTATTTTGGAGCTGAAATCCATTGCCGACGTGGGCCTGATTGGCTTCCCCAACGTGGGGAAATCTACTCTGCTCGCTGCCGTGACGGCGGCAAAGCCTAAGATTGCGGACTATCATTTTACGACGCTGCAGCCCAATTTGGGGGTGGTTCAGTATGGCGAAAAAAGCTTTGTCCTGGCGGATATTCCCGGCCTAATTGAAGGGGCCAGCCAGGGGCTGGGCCTGGGCTACGATTTCTTGCGGCATATTGAGCGGACGCGGATGCTGGTCCACGTAATAGACGCGTCTGGCGCGGAGGGCCGCGACCCGGTAGACGACTACTATAAAATCCGCAAGGAGCTGGAGGCATATAGCCAGGAGCTGGCGGGCAGGGTGGAAATTGTCGCGGCAAACAAGGCCGACATTACCGGCGCAGACGTGGGCTACGAGCTGCTGGCAGAGGAGCTGGAGCCCAGGGGCATCCACGTCATACCCATTTCGGCGGCGGCCCATACGGGCACCCGGGAGCTGCTGGACGAGATTGTGCGCCAGCTGGACAAGCTGCCTGCGCCGGAGCCCATCGAGGAGGAGGGTGTCATTGAAGAGTGGGATATGGAGGCCGAAGAGCTGACCTTTGAGGTGAGCCGGGGCATGGATGGCGTTGTGGAGGCCAACGGCAGCCTGATTGACGACATCTTTGCCAGAATCGACCCCAGCGACCCGGATTCCATGCGCCATTTTGAAAAGCTACTGGTGGACTTTGGCATTATTGCAGCGCTGAGGGACTTTGGCGTGAAGGACGGCGAAGAGGTGCGCCTCAACGGCGAGACCTTTGATTTTGTAGAATAGAAAAGGAGGACGATATGCTGACCAGCGGACAGCGGGCCAGGCTGCGGGCCATGGCCAACACTCTGGAGCCGGTTTTGCACATTGGCAAGGACGGCATTACGGAAAACACAATCACCCAGGCGGACGAGGCAATCGAGGCGCGGGAGCTGATAAAATGCACGGTGCAGAAAAACTGCGATATCCCCGTGAAGGAAGTGGCGCACGCCTTGGCCCAGAAGATTGGGGCGGACTGCGTGCAGGTAATCGGAAGAAGGTTTAGCCTGTATCGCCCGGCGGAGGAGCCGAAAATAACCCTTTAGGCGGATTTTTCTGCCGGCCGGGAAAAGAGCCCCAGGGTGACCATGACGCCGGCCGTCGCAGCATAGATGGGGTTAAAGCCCATGATGAAGGTCCAGGCCAGCAAAATACCGGCGCAGAGCAGGTAGGCGCTGCGCTTGCCGGACTGCAAAAACAGAGCCTTCAGGCTTTGGCGCTGGGCAGAGCTGGTCATCTCCGCTTTGATGGCGTTGTAGACCTCCTCTTCTGAGGCGGAAATATTGCAGCTTTTGGCAAAGGCGAGGAGCTTATCCTTGCCTAAAATAGAGAAGCTCTGCTTCAGGCAGATTTGCCGGGCCTTCTCGTCGAAATCGGAGGAGGACAGGACAAATACATGCCTGGCCTTCGCCCGCCGGGCAATGCGGGAAAGGGCCTGAAGCTGCTGCGGGCCTACCGGGTTGGCGGGATGGTTGCGAAATACGAAGCAGAAGATGCCCTGCTCCCGATTTAGAAAGCCGCCAAAGCCCTTTTCCAGGGAGCGGGCGTTGGTGTATTCCAAAAACAGCCTGCGGCAAAATTCCCGGAATTGGCTCTGCTCCTGCAAGAGGAGCTTTTCAAACAGGCATTCATCCGCCATGGCATCCAGATACTGGCGCGTAAACCGCTCCAGGGCGCGCTGGCGGAAGGCCAGGGCCAGGCAGGAATAGATGCCCACGATGGTGGCGCTCAGCACGGCTG
>DBGCIZ010000017.1:0-7922 GCA_048355355.1 Christensenellaceae bacterium
TCATACGCTTCAGGTTGCCGCCGCGGGTATAGACCACGGCGCATTCCTCTATCACCTTGAAATGCTCCTCGTCGATAACCACATCTGCGCTCTTGCTGGAGAGCTTGGTCCGGCGCTTCACGGAGTATTTCGCCTTAATCTGCCGCATCTCCTCAATAATAACGCCGTCCAGCCGGGCCGGATTGTTGAGCACGTCGTTTAAATAGGAGAGCAGGGCCAAAACATCGGCATACTCCTTTTTGAGCACGTCAATTTCCAGCTGAGTCAGGCGTGCAAGGCGCAAATCCAAAATTGCCTGCGCCTGGACGCCGGTAATCTCCAGCGTGTCCATTAGCCGCTTTTTGGCCTCCTTGCTGTCCTGAGAGGAGCGAATAATCTGAATCACCAGGTCAATGTTGGAGACTGCTGCGATGAGACCGGCCAGCTTATGCTCCCCCTCCTGCGCCTTCTCCACGTCAAACAAAAAGCGGTTTCGAACCACCTGGCGCTGATAGTCGATATAATAGCGGAGCAGCTCCAGCAGGCCAAGCTGCTTTGGCTGGCCGTCGGCAATGGCAACCATGTTGATGCCATAGGTAATCTGCAAATCAGAGTATTTCAGCAGGCAATCCAGCAGCTTATGCTCATCTACGCCCTTTTTCAGCTGAATCACGGCCCGGATACCGGAGCGGTCCGTTTCGCTGCGAACGTCGTCGATGCCGGCGAAGAGCTCCTTTTTCGTCTCCCGCAGGCTTTGGATTTTCTTCAGCATGGCAGATTCCCGCACCTCGTAGGGGAGCTCTGTGACCACAATGCGGGTTTTGCCGTTTTTGTCGTATTCAAACTCTGTCTTTGCCCGAAGGGAAATGCGCCCCTTGCCCGTCTCGTAGGCCTGGCGCAGCTCGCCGCCCTGCATCAGCTTGCCGCCGGTGGGGAAATCCGGGGCGGGGATGTATTCCATCATCTCGTCCAAAGTAATATCCGGCTTTTTCATCATGGCGATGGTGCCATCGATAACCTCCCCCAGATTGTGAGGGGGAATGTTGGTCGCCAGGCCGACGGCAATGCCCGTGGCCCCGTTAACCAGCAAATTCGGGTAGCGGGAGGGCAGCATGGTGGGCTCTAGCTGGGTATCGTCAAAATTCAGATGAAATGGGACGGTGTCCTTGTCGATATCCCGCAGCATCTCCATAGCCAGAGGCGCCAGCCGAGCCTCTGTGTAACGCATGGCAGCGGGGCCGTCTCCATCGATAGAGCCAAAGTTGCCGTTGCCGTCGATGAGGGGGATACTCATGGAAAAATCCTGGGCCATGCGGACTAATGCGTCGTATATGCTGGTGTCGCCATGGGGATGGTATTTACCCATGGTGTCGCCTACGATTCTGGCACACTTCTTATATTTTGCGTCGGGGAAGATTTGCAGCTCGTGCATGGAGAACAGGATTCTCCGCTGGACGGGCTTGAGGCCATCCTCCACCCGGGGGAGGGCCCGCTCCAAAATTACGTATTCCGCATAGGGCATGAAGCTCATGTGCATCACGTCCTCCAGGGATGTGCGGATAATATCCTTCAGCTCTTCTTTCATTTCAGTTTACTGCTCCCTTAAAGTTGTCCTTCTTGTTGAAATTGGCGTTTTCGCTGATATACAGCTTGCGGGGTTCTACTGCATCGCCCATCAGGGTGGAGACGATGCTGTCCGCGGCAACCGCATCCTCCAGCGTTACCTGCAAAAGCACCCGGTGCTCCGGGTCCAGCGTCGTGTCCCAAAGCTGGTCCTTGTTCATCTCGCCAAGTCCCTTATACCGTTGCACATCTGCGCCCCGGCCCAACTCCTTTTTGGCCGCGGCGAGCTGCTTGTCGTTATGAGCCCAGATGACCTTCTTGCCCTTTTTGACGCAGTATAGCGGCGGCTGGGCGATATATACATAGCCGTTTTGAATCAGGCTCTTGTAATACCGGAAGAAGAAGGTCAGCAGGATGGTGCGGATGTGTGCGCCGTCCTGGTCCGCATCCGAGAGGATGATAATCTTATGGTATTTTACATTGTTAATGTCAAAGGTCTTGTCAAACCCAGCGCCCAGGGCCGTAATAATGGAGCGAAATTCGTCGTTTTGCAGCACCTGCTCAATGCGCTTTTTCTCCACGTTGAGGGGCTTGCCCCTGAGGGGAAGGATGGCCTGAAAGCGGCGATCTCTGCCCATTTTTGCGCTGCCGCCGGCGCTGTCTCCCTCCACGAGGAAGAGCTCGTTCAGCTCTGGCTTTTTGCCGGTGCAGCTGGAGAGCTTGCCCACCAGAGGGGCGGAGTCTGCCTTGCTCTTCTGCCGCTCAATGCTTTTGGCCTTTTTGGCCGCAACGCGCACCTTTGCCGCAACAATGGCCTTCTCAGCAATTTTGCCGCAGATGGCCGTGTTGTTCAGGTCTGAGAGAAAGTCGGTCAGCGCATCTACTGTGACGGCCTCTACGGCGGTCCTGGCCTCCGAATTGCCGAGCCTGGTCTTGGTCTGGCCCTCGAACTGGACGTTCGTCATTTTCAGGGAAATAATGGCCGAGAGGCCTTCACGAAAGTCCTCGCCTTCAAAGGAAATTTTCTCCTTTGAAGCGGCGGCGGAGTTTTTCATGAACTCGTTCATCACCTTAGTAAGGGCAGATTTAAAGCCCGTCTCGTGGGTGCCGCCCTCCGGCGTAGCAATGTTGTTGACAAAGGAATAGATGCGCTCATTCTCGCCATCCACATACTGCATGGCAACGCTGACGTAGATGCCGCCGCGCTCTCCCTCAAAGTAAATGGGCGCCGGATGCAGGGCGCTTTTATCCTTATTGATATCGATTAAAAAGTCGGAAATGCCGCCGGAAAAGCTGAAGGAGACCTTTTTATCCTTCTCGCCCCGCTTGTCCGTCAGGCTGATGGTGACTCCCTTAATGAGATAGGCCAGCTCCTTTAACCTGCGGGCCACCTTTTCAAACTGAATGTTGATATCGTCGAACACGTCTGCGTCGGCCAGATAGGTAATGCGGGTGCCCCGCTTGTTGGTCGTCCCATCCTCTTTTAGGGGATAGAGGGGCTTGCCGGAGCAAAACTTGCCGTTTTCCATGCGGGAGGAGTATTCCTGCACATACCGCTTTCCCCCAAAAAATACCTCTGCCCGAAGCCACTTGGAAAGGGCGTTGACAACGCTGGCGCCCACACCGTGAAGGCCGCCAGAGAAGGCATAGTTATCGTTATTAAACTTGCCGCCAGCGTGAAGCTGAGTGAACACAACTTCCACGCCGGAGACCTTTAAATCAGGATGAAGCCCAACGGGAATGCCGCGCCCGTTATCCTCTACAGAGACGCTGCCGTCCTCATAGAGCACGATGCTGATATTATCCGCATAGCCATTGGCAGCCTCGTCGATGGCGTTGTCTACAATTTCCCAGAGCATGTGATGCAGGCCGCGGGAACCGGTAGAGCCGATATACATACCGGGCCGCTTGCGGACAGCGTCCAGCCCCTCCAGCACCTGCAAATCCTTTGCCGTATATGATTCAGACATAATTTTTATCCAACCTCCCATAGAGAGACATACAAAATCAGCGGCGCAAGGAGCGCCGATGTTTTATTATACCACATTTTCGCCGCAAAACAAGGCAGGGCCGTGGATTTTCCCGGGAGGGGTTACCTCTGATTCGGGCAAAATTGGGCAAATGTTTTTGTCACGAATCGACCTGTTTTGTCATAGAATAAAACGAAATGCCCCGTCTGGAAGGGCGGGGGCGTTGTTTTCTTTTCCCGGCAGGAGAGGCCTTCCCCTCCTGAAATAGCATTTGAAAATTCCGGCGTTCCCGGTGGTTAGAGGTGAAAAATATGGCGAGCTTTGAAATAAAGGGAGGAAACAGACTGGAAGGAGAGGTTTCCATCAGCGGGGGAAAAAACGCCGCCCTGCCCTTAATTGCCGCCTGCCTATTGACGCGGGAGCAGGTGGTCATCAAAAACTGCCCCAGAATCAGAGATGTAGAGGCTATGATTGAGATTATGCGGGCCCTGGGGGCTGAGGCGGAGCTGGAAGGCAATACCCTGGCAATCTGCGCAGAGGGATTGCGCACGGTGGTGATGCCGAGGGAGCTTTCGGGAAGAATACGCTCCTCTATTTTTATGCTGGGCGCCATGGCGGCGAGGATGAAGGCGGCGGAGTTTTTCCATCCTGGAGGGTGCAAAATCGGCAAGCGCCCCATTGACGTTCACCTCTGTGCCTTAAAGCAGCTGGGGGCAACCATTTGCGAGAAGGAAGGCCGCATCATCTGCCGGGCGGAGCAGTTGCATGGAGCAGTGATTCACCTGGCCTGCGCCAGTGTGGGCGCGACGGAAAACGCCATGATGGCGGCAACCCTTGCCGACGGCATCACGATTATTGAAAATGCGGCAAGAGAGCCGGAGATTCGCGAGCTACAGGATTTTCTGGTCAGCATGGGAGGAAAGATCTCCGGCGGCGGGACCGGACAGATTATCGTCCAAGGCGTGCGGCAACTGCACGGGACGGAATGGAGCTGCATGCAGGATAGAATTGAGGCAGGCACTTATATGGTTGCGGCGGCCGCAGCAAAGGGAGACGTGTTTTTGCGTTACACGGACTGGGAGGCGGTTCGAACCGTGGGGGAGGTGCTACTCCAGAGCGGCGCCAGGGTTCGGCTCTATCCAGAGGGGATCCGCGTCCAATGCAGCAGGCGGCTGCGCCGATTTGACATTGCAACAGCCTGCTATCCCGGCTTCCCCACAGATATGCAGGCGCAGATGTGCGCCCTGGCGGCCGGCGCCTGTGGAACCTCTATTATTCACGAGAATATTTTTGAAAGCAGGTTTTCCCACGCGCTGGAGCTGAGAAAGATGGGGGCGGATATCAGGCTGTATGGCAGGTTCATTCGCGTAAAGGGAGTAGAACGGCTGCGGGGAGCCCAGGTGACGGCAACGGATTTACGGGGCGGAGCGGCGCTGGTCATCGGCGGTCTGACGGCAGAGGGCACGACCCAGATTGCCGAGATAGAAAAAATCGAGCGAGGCTATGAACGGCTGGAGGAGAAGATGGCGGCGCTGGGGGGGCAAATTCGCCGCACGGACTAGGCAAAAAACCGCCTGGATTTTCTATGCTTTATTTTTCGCGCCGGTTCCTATATAATAAAGAGAAGGAATAGGAATGGACGAATGGCAAAGAAGAGTAAGACCAACAGCTTTTTAGATACAAATAGCGAGGCGCAACCCGGCCAAGGCAGCAGGCAGCAGCCCAGGGCTGGGCGGGTTGCTGCGCCATCCGGCCGGAGTGGAGCAACCGCACGACAGGACAGAGAAAGACAGCTGCGCGCAGGGGGACAAGCCCGGCAAGCGCCCTCCGCAGCACCGCAGGCGGCTGCTCAGAGAAGGGCTGCCGCGGGCAAAGGACAAATCGACGCTCGGAGACAAGAAACGCAGGCAGGGAGAAGAGCGGCAAGGCAGGAGGGGAGTAGGCGCCCCACGGCAGAACAGCCAGAAAGAGAGACATCCCGCGGAGGCCGGCCTTCCCCAGCGCAAAGGCAAGCCCGGCAAGAGACAGGAAGAGCGCAGAGAGGTACCCGGCCGGCGAGCCCGTCTGACGCTGGCGCCCGCAAGGCGTCCGCGCGGCAAGGAGCAGAGGCCGCCGCCAGGCGCGGACAGGCTAACGCCCGGCAGAGGCAGATGCAGCCAGGTCAAGATTCGGCCACGTCCGCCCGGGAGGAACGGGTGCGGGAGGCGCGCCGCCGGGAGCCGGTGGTATTCGGCGCAGAGGAGAAGGCGCAGCAAAGGCGTAGGCCGCCGCGAGAGCGGATTCCCGCTGCCGGCGAAGGACGCGATGCCCAGCAAAAGGGAAAAATGCTGGACCTCAACTATGGCGGCAAAACCGTGGCAGACGAAAAAAAGGCCAAAAAGACGACTGCCCGGCCAAAAATGGACCCCAAAAAGAAGCGCAGGATTATCCTATGGGTCGTGCTGACGGCCCTGATTTTGGGGGCTTTACTGTTTAGCGCGTTTAAGGTGATGCGCGTGCATGAGGTAACCTTCCGCGGGCTGGTGCATGTGGCCGAAGATTATGCGACCGGGCTTTCCGGCGTGAAGAAGGGCACGCATATTTTTAATGTGGATAGGAGCGCCATTGAGGCAAATATCAATGCCGACCCCTACCTGGTGTATGAGGCGACGACCTATATTTTCCCCGATACACTGGTCATCGACGTGCGGGAGCGGCAGGAGCGCGCCGCCATCGCAATCGCCAATTCCTACGTTGTCATCGATGAAGACTGCGTCATTTTGCGGCAGACAGAGGCGGGGGATGTTCCCGACGTAGCTGAGGTAATCGGGCTGGAAATTTCGGAATTTACGCCTGGCTATGAGCTGCGCTCTACAGATACCTATAAGCAGGAGACGCTGAAATACGTCCTTGAAGCGGTCATATACAGCGGCCTGACAGGCAGTATTGAGGAAATCAACATGATTGACGTGAATGACATTCACCTCACGACGACGGCAGGCATGGAAATCGTGTTAGGGCAGCGGGAGAACGCCAACGAGAAGCTGCTTTTGGCAAAGAGCGTCATTGACTATCTGGCCAAGGAGGGAAAGACCTCTGGCACCTTGGATGTAACCACGGACGGCCAGGCCTCTTATATGGCGGAGCCAGAGACCCTTCTGCCTAATACGGGGACGACCGTGCTGCCAAACGATACGGACGCGACGGCCAGCCCAACGCCAGGGCCGACGACGACGGCAAACGCCGGCGGAACGCCTGAGCCGACGACGACCTCGGATACCGGCGCGACGCCTGGGCCGACAGAGACACCAGAGCCCAGCGCCAGCGCAACACCAGGGCCGACGGCAACGCCAGAGCCCAGCGCGACGCTGGAGCCAGAAAGCGGAGGATAACATGGAACAGGAAAAAATAGAGCGAATTAACCAGCTGGCAAGGAAAAAACGAGACCAGGGATTGACCCCGGAAGAGGCAGAGGAGCAGGAGACCCTGCGCCGGGAATACCGGGAGCAGTTTCGCCGGAATCTGCGCGCCCAGCTGGATAATCTGGTTGTGATAGACGAAGATGGCAACAGGCTTTCCGTCAAGGAGGCCAACAAAAAACGAAAGGAGCAGGGAGCAAAGCATGAGAGACACATATGAAAATCCGCTGATTACCAGATACGCCTCCAGAGAGATGGCGCATCTGTTTTCTGACGAGGTAAAGTTTAAAACCTGGCGGAGGCTATGGGTGGCCCTGGCGGAGGCAGAGCACGAGCTGGGCCTGCCCGTCACCCAGGAGCAGGTGGACGAGCTCAAGGCCCATCAGGATGATATCAACTACGAGGTGGCCGAAGCGCGGGAGCGAGAGGTGCGCCACGATGTGATGAGCCATGTATACGCCTATGGCGTCCAGTGCCCGAAGGCTAAGGGGATTATTCATCTTGGGGCAACTAGCTGCTATGTAGGCGATAATGCGGATATCATCATCATAGACCAGGCGCTGCGCCTGCTGGAGAAGCGGCTGGTCAACGTGATTGATAAGCTCTCTGCCTTTGCCCGGGAGTATCGGGACATGCCTACCCTGGGCTTCACCCATTTCCAGCCAGCTCAGCTGACCACTGTGGGCAAGCGGGCAACCCTTTGGATTCAGGACCTGGTCCTGGATTTAGAGGAGCTGCGCCAGGTGCTCTCCGTGGTGCGCCTGCGGGGTGTGAAGGGAACCACAGGCACCCAGGCCAGCTTTATGACCCTGTTTGATTATGACGGCGGCAAGGTGAAGGAGCTGGAGCGCCGGGTGGCAGAAAAGCTGGGCTACCAGCAGACCTACGCCGTCACGGGGCAGACCTATCCGAGAAAGTTTGACGCCAGGGTGCTGAACCTGCTGGCAGATATGGCGGCAAGCGCCTATAAATTCAGCAACGATTTGCGGCTGCTCCAGAGCCTGAAGGAGGT
>DBGCIZ010000018.1:0-1873 GCA_048355355.1 Christensenellaceae bacterium
CAACATTGTGGATAAGGGCCTGCTGCCCAAGGCAGACAGGGCTGGCTGTGTCAGCGGCATCAAAGAGGATAAGGCAGGGCTTTTTGACTTTGAACTGGCGGAGGGTGGCGCGCCCATCATTGTCCAGGCGCCCGTTGCGATGGAGTGCAGAGTGGAGGATATTTACGAAACAAAGGGCTTTGAGAACTTTATCTGCACCATTGAGAATACCTATGTGGAGCAAGAGGCCCTGACAGCAGAGGGAAAAATCGATTACCGGGCCATGAAGCCGGTGTTGTTTGTGATGCCTACCTACGAGTATCTGAAAACAGGCGATGTGGTGGGTAGGTGCATGTCTATGGGAAAAGAAGAGTAAGAAGGAGCTAGCCCTCGGACTGTGGAATATTATGAGTGATACATGCCATGGAAAGAGCGGAGGACCTTGGAGAGAAAGGGCGGACGAGATGAGCCAGTATAGCGCCATGAGAGGAAAGGGAGCAGACGGCAGGCCACTGATTGTCTCCTATTCCTACTCGGGCAATACTCACCGGATTGCGCGGGAGCTGCAAAGAGCCACCCAGGGCGACTGGTGCGAAATTTACCCATGGCAGCCCTACCCCATGGCGTTTCCCGAGCTGCTCCGGCAGGTGAAGAGGGAAGTGAAAGCGCAGTATTGCCCCAGGCTGCTGCCCATCGCGCACCGGCCTCAGCCGTACGCTATGATATTGATAGGGTCGCCGAGCTGGTGCGGGACGATTGCGCCGCCTATGGTCTCCTGGTTGCATCAGAACGACCTATCCGGCAAGGTCATCCTGCCGTTTTATTCCCACTGCGGGGGAGCAACGGGAGATATCCGGCAGGATATCGCCAGGCTTTGCCCGAGGGCAGACGTGCGGGAAGCTTTAAGCATCATAGGGGATGGCGGCGAAAACCTGACAGAGCTGGTGCGCAAATGGCTGGAGCGGAATGGAAGCGTGGGGCTGGACCGACCCGTCAGAGCCTGAAAACGAGGCGCAGAGGGCGCTGCTTCCCAGGAAGGAACGGTTGAAAAGTTCGCTCTGGACACAGGGCATGTATGAAGAAAAAGATAGAAAGACCGGGCAAAGCGCCTGGCCAGCGAGAAATACTTTGACGAAACGCAGGAAAGGAGATTTTTTATGAGAATTGGCGATAGGACAGATTTTGAACGGGAGAATGTGTTTGGTCTGGGGCAGGCGAACACTGCCTTTGCCCAGTATTTTATCGGGGAATCCTACCTGAACCCTCTGACGGAGCCAGGCAAGTGCCCGGTATTTCTGGCCAACGTAACCTTCGAGCCAGGCTGCCGGAATAACTGGCACATCCATCATGCAAAATCCGGCGGCGGCCAGATTTTAATCTGCACTGCGGGCGAGGGCTGGTATCAGGAGGAGGGGAAGGAGGCTGTCAGCCTGACCCCGGGAACGGTGATTGCCATACCGGCAGAGGTGAAGCACTGGCACGGCGCCAAAAAGGACAGCTGGTTTTCCCACATTGCCGTGGAGGTACCTGGAGAAGAGACGTCCAACGAGTGGCTGGAGGCGGTAGACGAAAGCGCCTACGCCAGCCTGGAATAGGGAGGAAAAAACATGAAATACACCCAATTAGGCAATTCGGACTTACAGGTTTCCCGCATCTGCATGGGATGCATGGGCTTTGGAGACGCCAAAAACGGCCAGCACAGCTGGACCCTGGACGAGGCGCATTCCCGAGAAATCATCAAGCGCGGGCTGGAGCTTGGCGTCAACTTTTTTGACACGGCTATCGGCTACCAGAGCGGCACCAGCGAGCAATATCTGGGCAGAGCCCTCAGAGATTTTGCAAAGCGGGAGGATGTGGTGGTGGCGACAAAGTTTTTGCCCCGCACACAGGAGGA
>DBGCIZ010000019.1:0-2598 GCA_048355355.1 Christensenellaceae bacterium
GAACGCCATAATTTGTTTCCAGCTCCGGGCCAGTTTCCGCATAAAGAACCCCGTTCTTCTCCGCCTTTTTTGTGACATAGTGGAGCAGCACTGCGGGAATGCCGACCTTCTGGTATTCCTTGCGGATGGCGACAAAGTACATATCCAAAATTTTTGGATTTTTTATGGCCTTCAGCACCGGAATCCATCCAAAGGGGAACAGCCTGCCCCCCGTTTTGCGCATGCAGGCAGCCAGAGACGGCGCCAGCAGGCCGAACGCGGCAATCTCTCCCTGCGCATCCTCGATAACGGCAATATAATCCAGCTTGAGCAGCTGCAAAAACTGGCCCTCATAGTACTCCATCTGCCGCGGCGTAATGGGCGTAAAGCCGAAAAGGTCGCTGTATTCCTTGCTGACCAGGCCGAGGAGCTTTTTCACATAGGGCTTCACCTCCCGCTTGGAGCGGAATTCCTTATAGCGGAAACCGCCCTTCTCCACCACCCGGTTGCAAATGCGCGCAATTTTTTCCTCCTGCAGGCATTTCACATAGACCCGGTTTTCCACCCAGTCCACTTCCTTCTCAAAGCCGGCCCGCTCAAAAAATTCCTTATAATACGGATAGTTGTAGTAAGTGATAAAGAGGCCCATCTTGTCGTACCCATCGATGAGCATACCCTCTTTATCAAAATCGCAGAACCCGATGGGCCCAATCATGTGCTCCAGGCCCTCCTCCCTTGCCCAATCCTCAATGGTTTTAATGAGCAACTGGAATACCTCGTAATCCTCAATGAAGTCGATGCGGGTAATGCGCATATATTTTCTCTTCCATTTTTCGTTGGCAGCCTTGTTGATAATCCCTCCAACTCTGCCGACAATTTCGCCATCCCGCTTCACTAGGAAAAACCGGGCCTCACAAAACTCAAAGGCTGGATTTTTCTTTTCGTCCAGATTAGCCAATTCATCGGAGAGCATGGTGGGCACATAATTTTCACAGTCGCGGTACAAATTGTTCTGAAACTGGATGAACTGTTTCCGCTGCGACCTTGTCAGGACTCTTTCCACTGATAACATGATAAAATAATACCTCTCTACATAAAAAATAAAATCATGGGGGGAGCAATGTGCGCCTTCCAATATGAATCATTCCATTTTTATTATATGGTATCACAGCATTTTAATCAAGTTTTTCTCTTGGAAATTGCCCTTTCTGCCCTCTTTCCGCGTTTTTTTTGGATGGATTTGGCAGGCTTTTTGCTGATTTATCCCTATGTTTGCCAAAAATACTGGGCGGCTATCTTGCCGCCCAGCGCTCTTGCCTATTGTTCCTTTTTCCGTTTCCTCCGCCGCAGGATAATGATAACCACCCAGACGATTCCCCCTGCCGCCGCCAGAAGAATTAGCACCGGGGCAGCCCCTGCCAAAACCACGGCTAGCTCCTGGAAAAATACGCCGATGCCTTGCCATGTGCTCTGAAAGGAATCCCCTGCCCGCTGGCCCACGGAGCCATCTGACGCGGAGACCGCCCCTGCGCGGACTACCTCCCGCAGGGAAATATTCACCGTGGAATACTCCACCAGGTAGTCCATCCCTCTGCGCTCGCCCTTCAGCGTATCAAGCTCCAAAAGCACCTGGGAGATTTCCTCCTCCAGAGCGATAATATCCTCCATGGCCGTAGCAGCTTCCAGATGCTCCTTCAGCCGCTCGTAGCGGCCCTCCAGCATTTCAATCCTGGCGTCTACGTCGTAATACTGGCTGGTGATATCTTCTGTGGTCTGGCTTTTTGACTCTATCTCCCCGATTTCAGAAAGGCCTCCCAAAAAGGCCTCATAATGCTCCACCGGGATTTTCACTGTCAGCTCAGAGTGCCTTCCCGTATCGCCATAGGCCGTTGGCTCTGTGCCCCGGGTCTCCTCGTAGGAAATATAGCCTCCCAGCCCGGCAACCCGGTCCGCTAGCTGGCTATAGGCTCCTGCAAAATCCTCCGTCGTCATGACAATAGACGCAGTGTACACCAGTTTTCTATTGTCCGCCTGAGCCAGCGCAGCCTCCAAATCTCCCAGGCCGGAGGATTCCTCCGCGGCATCCTCAGCAGGAGCCTCTGGCGCAGCGTCTCCCGCCTCTGCATAGCTGCTGCTAGGCGACGGCGCAGCGCACCCCGCAAAGACGCCGGCCAGCAGCAGGAGCAGCAACAGCAGCAATCCTAATTTTTTCATAAATTTTTCCTCCACAGATTGGTTTTCTTTCCATTTTGACGAAATCACCGGAGCAAAAGTTCCCCATCTCGAGACATAATCGCGCCTATTCTGTCGCATATTAATGAACGTAGGATTTTATCAAAAAGGAGGATGCGGCTTTGCTGCGAACCAGAATTATGGCGAGAGAAATATGCTCAAGATGCAACGAGACCTTTAAAAAACGGCATATGGAGCGTTGCGACCTATGCGGCGCACCCATGTGCGAGGATTGCTACGACGAAATGAACGGCCTATGCGAAAACTGCCGAAATTCCCTGGCAGACGATGATTTTTGGGAATAATTTTCTGATTTGTAGGATTGTCAAACATATTGGACAGTGAACTCAAAAGGAGAAAGCCAGTTCAAAGGCCTCATAGGAAGAT
>DBGCIZ010000020.1:0-9473 GCA_048355355.1 Christensenellaceae bacterium
ATTTTAAAGGCTGCCTTAGCGCTGAAGGCCACGCTGGAGCAGATGACCATCATGATTCATGAGGATGAACTGATTGTGGGCAACCAGGGGAACGGCCTGCGGGCGGCGACTCTAAGCCCCCTGGTCAACACATGGGTCGTGGATGAATTGGATCAATTTGAAAAGAGGGATGGCTCAGTATTTCGAATTTCGGAGCAGACAAAGGAGAAGGTCAGAGAGGTTTATCCATATTGGGAGGATAAATCCGTATACAATCACACGATGGCGATTCTGGACGACGAGGCGAAGGATGCCATGGATGCATTGGTTTTCACCTGCGGCTATACGCTGACCAAGGGCTGCGGGCACTGGCTGTTAAATTTTGAAAACGTGCTGCGCATGGGCTTTCGAGGAATCAGGCAGCGCGCGGAGGAGAAGTTGGCCGGTCTGGATTTTACGGATCCCTATGGAGTGGATAAAATCCCGCTTTACCAGGCAATTATCATAACCTGCGACGGTGTTCGGCGCTTTGCGGAGCGGTATAGCGCCCTGGCCAGAGAAATGGCAAAGAGTTGCTGCGACCCGAGAAAATCCGAGCTGGAGACTATTGCGGATATTTGCGCCAAAGTCCCCTATGAGCCGCCGCGCACCTTCCGGGAGGCAGTGCAGACCATCTTTTTCATGCAGCTCATTGTGCATATAGAGTCTGATGGAACGGGCATCTCTCTGGGAAGGCTGGATCATATCCTTTACCCATACTATCAGCGGGATATGGACGCAGGGAGGATTACCAAGGAAGAGGCGGAGGAGCTGTTAGACAACCTTTGGCTGAAAATTGGATCTATCATACAGGTCTGGAATGAGGAGGACTCCAAGGCCTTTGGAGGGCATCCCATCTCCCAGGCGGTGACCATCGGCGGGCAGGATGCCTATGGCAACGACGACACCAATGCGCTTTCCTACATGATGCTGGAGACCACGGCGCGGGTACATATGCCCCAGCCCTCGGTATGCGTTCGCGTCAATAGAAATACGCCGGAGGCCCTGCTGCTTCTGTCTGCAGAGGTGATTCGGGAGGGCATTGGCATGCCGGCTATGTATAATGATGAGATTGCCATCCCCTCGCTGACCATGCGGGGCATTTCCCTAGAGGACGCAAGGGAGTATTACGGCATTATTGGCTGCGTGGAAATGGGAATTCAGGGCAAGCTGAATGCCTTCGCCAACTCAGGCTACTTCAATTTGGCAAAGACGCTGGAGCTTACGCTCCACGATGGCTATGACCCGGTGGCTCAAAAGCAGATAGGAAAGCAAACGGGAAGGCCAGAAAATTTTATGAGCTACGAGGCATTGGAAAATGCATTTTTTGAGCAGATGCGGCACCTGGTAAAATACCAGGTAGAGGTTACGAACGTGGTGGATACCATGCACGCCAGGATTGCCCCGCTGCCCTTCATTTCGGCCATTACAGATGACTGCATCGAAAAAGGGCTGGAGGTACAGTCCGGAGGGGCAAAGTACAACTACGATGGAATTCAGGCCTGCGGCTTTGCAGACGCGGTGGACAGTCTGGCAGCCATGAAAAAGCTGGTGTTTGAAGAGAAGGCGTTCACCATGAAAAGGCTCATAGAGGCGATCGACGCCGACTTTGTGGGCTATGAGGATGTCAGGCTGATGGTCTCAAAAAAGGTCGTGAAATACGGGAATAACGACCAGTATGTAGATAAAATTGCCAGAAGGGTTGCCTACGAATTTTGCCATGCCATAGAGCAGTATAAAAATATCCGTGGTGGGTTCTTTGTTCCGGGGGTGTATTCCAACTCTGCAAACGTACCCCTGGGCGCTGCCTGCGGAGCGTTGCCCAACGGAAGACGGGCCTTTAAGCCGGTGGCAGAGGCGTGCTCGCCCTCCCATGGGGCGGAGAAAAACGGGCCAACCCAGGCGGCCCTTTCTGTGGCAGGGCTGGACCATTTGATTATTACAAACGGCTCCCAATATAATCAGAAATACCATCCGTCCGCATTAGCAGGGGAAAAGGGCCTGCGCTCCCTAGTAGACGTGATTGAGACATTTTTTGAGGCGGGAGGCTATCATATTCAGTTCAACGTGGTCTCGGCAGATACTCTGCGGGCAGCCCAAAGAGAGCCGCAGGCATACCGGGATTTGGTGGTTCGTGTTGCAGGATATACGGCGTTCTTTGTGGATTTGAATCGGGAAATTCAAAACGACATCATTGACAGGACGGAAATGGAGTTTGCATGATATACAGCATCCAAAGGTACTGCATTCACGACGGCAGAGGAATTCGGACGACGGTCTTTTTTAAGGGATGCAATCTGAGATGCGGCTGGTGCCAAAATCCGGAGTCTCAAAGCTTTGAGAGGCAGTTGGCAAAATACCAGGAAAAATGCATCCATTGCGGCGCCTGCAAGAAAGCCTGCAAGCATGCGGAGCGTTGCATTTTGTGCGGGGATTGCGTGTACGCATGTCCCAGCGAGGCGCTGACGATATATGGCTGGGAAATTACGCCCGGGGAGCTCTATGATGAGGTGATGAAGGACGCGAAATTTTACCGAAAGTCTAGCGGGGGTGTGACCTTCAGCGGCGGGGAGCCTACGCTGCAGCTGGATTTCCTCGTAGAAATTTTGCAAATGCTGAAGCAGAGCGGCGTTCATACGGCATTGGAATCTCATGGATGCTTCTCAAAGGAAACGAGGGAGCGGCTGCTCCCTTTGGTGGATCAGTATTTGATTGATTTTAAGCATAGCGATGGGAACAAGCATCGGGAGTTTACCGGTGTGTCAAATGGGCTGTGCATAGAGAATTTGAGGTCCCTGAGGAACAGGGATGTTACAATGAGAATCCCGCTGATACCTGGCTTTAATGATGACGACGAAAACCTGCGGCAGAGCGCCCTGCTGGCAAGGGAGCTGGGAATGCCCGTCCATCTTCTCCCCTTTCATAAATATGGCGCTGCCAAGTATGCTGCGCTGGGAAGGGAATACGCTTATGCCAATTGCAGGACCCATACGCAGGAGGAACAGGCGCACATGCTGTCTATTTTTAAGGACCTGGGTGTGAGAGCAGCCATGGGCGCAGGAGAAGAGTGAGATCCCGGCGCAATGGCGCGAAAAAGGCCGCCGGAGCATGGCTCAGACGGCCTGGGATGGAGGCGCTCGCCTAGAGGCGGAGGGCCTGGCTTACTGTGGTTAAGGGATATTTCGCTGCCAACTTGCGGATGCATTGATCCAGCGCTTTGGCGTCCAGCTCTTTAAAATGAAGCAGGATGATGCTGTTTTTCCGCACCTTGGAGAGAATATGGCCGCTATAGGCAGAGGCCGTGCGGCGGCCGGCGCCCGTAAAGGGGTCAACGCTCCAGTATACCGGTGTATAGCCTCGGCTGATAAATACGTTTTTGATTCGTTTGTCGCCGGAGCCATAGGGCAGACGGACAATTTTGCGAATCCGATAGTCCTTGCCAAGGACTTTTTTAGCGGTTTTATTCCAAGCGGCCAAATCAGCGGCAACGGCCGAGGTGGAGCGCTTGGCCAGGTTGTCGTGATGCATGGAATGATAGGCGATTTCGTGGCCCTCTTTGATGGCGCGCCGCCAGAGGGCGGGCGTTGCGTTGAGGCAATCGCCTACGACGAAGAAGGTGCATTTCACGCCATGCTTTTTTAGCGTATTTAAAATGCGGGTAATGTTTTTTGCGCCATAGCCGTCGTCAAAGGTCAGGCAGACACTTTTGCCGGGAGTCGTATAGACAGGGCTTGGGGAAGCCTTTTTCCCGGCGGCTAGGGCCGGGACGCTGACGAAAACGAGGGCAACAACCAACAATAAAGTAAGTAATCTTTTTTTCATGGTACTGTCCTTTCCTGTTTTTTCAGCTTTAGCTGCGCGCAATACCTAAAGCTAAATCATCGTAATGATTCTTAAGATGATTATAGCATGGTCTGTTGATGCAGATGTAAAAGTTTGTTATAATATTTAGAAATAAAAGTTTTTTAAGGAGAAAAAGGAATGGGAGTTGTATATTTGCTGCGCCATGGCGAGACGGAAATGACGCTGAATCACTTTTTTTGCGGCGTTTCAGACCCGCCCCTTTGCGAGGTGGGGCATCAGACGGCGGAGCGGGCCGTAAAAAAAATCGCAAATGTTCCCTTTGATAAGGCGATTTGCAGCCCACAAAGGCGCTGCCGGGAAACCCTGGAACACTTGACGCGGGAGTACGAAATCGATCCGGATTTAATCGAAATCAACTTTGGGGAGTATGAGGGAAAATCCCTGAAAGGAATTTTTTCAGAGGACCCGAAGGAGCCAGTGCACCTGTTGGATATCGTAGAAAACTATATCTATCCCGGCGGGGACGACATGAAGGAGTATTTCTATAAGGCGGCGGCCAAGGTGAAGCGGATGATTGACGAAGAGGAGGGAAACATTTTGGCCTGCTCCCATGCGGGCTTTATGGGCTCTGTGGTAGGCGGTATTTTTATGGGAGGGGTGGACACCATGTTTGCCCTGAGGATTCCGCCCTGCGGCATTTTGAAGCTTTGGAAGGACGCTGGGGAATACCACTATCAAATGCTTTAGAGAAGTTTTTCCGGCGGTTTTGAATTGATTTATGGGCTGCGCTGGGCTATAATGTTGAGAGGAATAACGGATAGTACGGGAGGAACCATGATGGAACACATCATATGGAACAGAGAAATGGAATGCGCGAATCGCAAGACGATTCGAGAGCTGCAGCTGGAGCGGCTGAAGCACACGGTAAAGGTATGCTACGAGAACGTCCCGGCATACAAGAAAAAATTTGACGCAATCGGCCTAAAGCCAGAGCATATTAAGACCCTGAAGGACGTGAAGAATATCCCCTTTACGACGGCTGAGGACCTGCGGGAGAATTATCCCTTTGGCATGTTTGCCGTAGACAAGCGGCAGGTCGTCCGCATTCACGGCTCGTCGGGGACTACGGGTAAGCCAAAGGTAGTGGGCTACACCAAGGCAGATTTGGACATGTGGAGCGAGATTGTCGCGCGAATTATCTGCGCTGCCGGCGGCACGCCGGACGACATCGTCCAGGTATCCTTTGGATATGGCCTGTTTACGGGCGGATTTGGCCTGCACTATGGCATGGAAAAGCTGGGGGCAATGGTGGTGCCCGTTTCCAGCGGCAATACAGAGCGGCAGCTGATGCTCATGCAGGATTTTGGAACCACGATTTTAATCGCGACGCCATCCTACGCCCTCTATATGGCCGATGTTGCGGAAAAGCTGGGCATTGATAAGAGCAAGCTGAAGCTGCGGCTGGCCCTGTTTGGCGGCGAAGGACATACGGAGGAAATGCGGGCCAAAATCGAAAAGCAGCTGAATATTACGGCTACGGAGAACTATGGGCTCTGCGAGGTAATTGGGCCGGGCTATTCCGGCGAGTGCTACAAAAAGAACGGCATGCACATTGCAGAGGACCATTTTTATACTGAGGTGGTAGACCCGGATACGCTGGAGCCGCTGCCCATGGGGGAGAAGGGCGAGCTGGTGATTACGTCCCTGACGAAGGAGGCATGTCCTGTGCTGCGGTATCGGACGAGGGACATCTCCTGGCTGGACGACAGCCCGTGCTCCTGCGGCAGGACCTCTATGCGCATGGCAAAGGTGCAGGGCAGGTCTGACGACATGCTGATTATTCGCGGCGTCAACGTGTTCCCGTCTCAAATTGAGTCGGTGCTCATGTCCATGAAGGAAGTGGCGCCCTTCTATGAAATTGTAGTGACCAGCGAGGGATACATGGATAAGCTGGAGGTCAAGGTAGAGCTGACCGACGCCACTCTGCTGGACGATTTCACAGAGCTGGAGAAGCTGAGAAACAAGGTGCGCGCAAGCCTGCATACGACGCTCAATATAGACGCAAGGGTGACGCTGGTTTCTACAGGGACGCTGAAGCGGTTTGAGGGCAAGGCAAAGCGGGTTACGGATTTGCGGAAAAAATAGAGATAGACGAGGTTATGAAATGGAAAAGAAGATTATGTTAGGCAATGAAGCCATTGCAAGGGGTGCATATGAGGCGGGCGTCCGGGTGGTTTCGTCCTATCCTGGGACGCCCAGCACGGAAATTACGGAAAGCGCAACCCAGTATGACGAGATGTATGTGGAATGGTCGTCCAATGAAAAGGTGGGCGTTGAAGTTGCCATTGGCGCTGAGGTTGCCGGGGCAAGGGCGCTTTCCTGCATGAAGCATGTGGGCCTGAATGTGGCGGCGGATCCGCTGTTTACCGCCGCATGTACTGGCGTAAACGCCGGGCTGGTTATCGTTGTGGCAGACGACAATGGCTGCCATTCCAGCCAGAACGAGCAGGATTCCAGGCTATATGCCATGAGCGCTGGGGTGCCCATGCTGGAGCCATCCTCCTCGCAGGAGTGCAAGGAATTCACAAAGCTGGCCTATGAAATCAGCGAGAAGTACGACGAGCCTGTGCTGCTTCGCTCTAACACGAGAGTATCCCACTCCAGAGGGATTGTGACGCTGGAGGATCGGGTGGAGGTTCCCCTTCGGGAGTATGTAAAGGACATTCAGAAAAACGTGCCCATGCCGGCTATGGCGAAGCGGCTTCACGTCATTCAGGAGCAGCGGCTCAAGCGGCTGGCTGAGGACGCCAACACCCTTGGCATCAACACGGTGGAGATGCACTCGGAGGACATTGGCATTATCACCAGCGGCATCTGCTATCAGTACGTGAAGGAGGCGCTGCCCGAGACCAGCGTGCTTAAGCTGGGCATGGCGTATCCGCTGCCCATGAAGCTGATTCGCGACTTTGCCTCGAAGGTGAAAAAACTGTATGTCATTGAAGAGGGTCAGCCCTTCTTTGAAATGCAGATTAAGGCAGAGGGAATCCCGTGCAGCGGAAAGGACATGTTCACCATCCAGGGAGAATATTCCGTCAATATGCTGAAAAAGGCGTTTTTGGGAGAGGAGCCGGAGCATCTGGCTCCTCAGGATGCGCCAGGCCGTCCGCCCCTGTTCTGCGCGGGATGTCCGCATCGGCCGCTGTTTTACGTGCTGGGCAAGCTGAAAAAGACGGTGACGGGAGACATTGGCTGCTATACTCTTGGCGCGTTGGCGCCCCTTTCCGCCATTGATACCTGCATGTGCATGGGCGCCTCTATTACGATGGCCCATGGCATGGAGAAGGCCAGAGGCAAGGAGTACGCCAAAAATGTGGTAGCGGTCATTGGCGATTCCACCTTCTTCCACAGCGGCATTACAGGCCTGATTAACATGAAATATAACGGGGCTACAGGCACCGTGATTATATTGGACAACAGGACCACCGGCATGACCGGCCATCAGGATAATCCCTGCACGGGCAAAAACGCAAAGGGCGAGCCTGCCTATGCGGTGGATATTCCGGCGCTGTGCCGGGCGTGCGGCGTAGACTATGTGGAAGAAATCGACCCATTCGATATGAAGGCGATGGAAAAGGCCATCAAGGAGGCGACAGAGCGGGAGGAGCTCTCCGTCATCGTCTCAAAGAGACCTTGCGCATTGATTGTGAAGCAGCCGGATACGGTCTTTGAAATTACAGACGCCTGCAAGAAGTGCAAGAAGTGTATGAAGCTGGGCTGCCCGGCAATCGAAATTGCAGACGGCAAGGTGGTTATCGCGGCGGAGCGGTGCAACGGCTGCGGGCTTTGCACACAGCTTTGCTCCTTTGGCGCCATTCAGGAGGTAAAATAACATGAAGGATATCAATATATTGATTGTTGGCGTAGGCGGCCAGGGAACCCTGCTGGCCAGCGTATTGCTGGGAAATATCGCCCTGCAGGAGGGATATGACGTGAAGCTTTCTGAGGTTCACGGTATGGCCCAGCGGGGCGGCAGCGTGGTCACCCATGTGCGCATCAGTGAAGAAGCGGTCAATTCGCCGGTTATTGACGAGGGTGGCGCAGATATCATTCTGGCCTTTGAACAGCTGGAGGCATACCGCTGGTTGCCCTATCTGAAGAAGGATGGGAAGATATTTGTCAATACCCAGAAAATCAACCCCATGCCCGTAATTATGGGGACGGCGGCCTATCCGGAGAATATCCTGGCGTATCTGAAGGAGCATGCAGGAGAGGCAAAGTGCATTGACGCGCTCTCTATTGCAGAGGAATGCGGCAATGCTAAGGCAGTGAATACAGTGCTGCTGGGGGCGGTGGCCAAGGAGCTGCCCTTCCCCAGGGAGGTATGGCTTGCGCAGATTGAAAAAACGGTGAAGCCGAAGTTTGTGGAGCTGAACAAAGCGGCCTTTGAAAAGGGCTACCAGATATAGAGAACCAAGACGGGGAGGATGTTACAGATGATTTGGAATCGGCCAATGGAGTGCGCAGACCGGGAGACAATGCGGGCGCTACAGTTGAAAAAGCTGCAGGCGACGGTAAAGCGGGTGTATCAAAACGTAGAGCCCTACCGCCTCAGAATGCAGGAAAAGGGAATTAAGCCAGGGGATATTCAGTCGCTGGATGATTTGAAATATCTGCCCTTTACGACAAAGGCGGACTTGAGAGACAACTATCCCTACGGAATGTTTTCTGCGCCCCTGAGCGAGATTGTCAGAATCCATGCATCCTCCGGAACGACAGGCAAGCCGACCGTCGTAGGATATACCAGAAACGACTTGGAAATGTGGAACGAATGCGTGGCCAGGGCCCTCTGCATGGCGGGGGGCAGCAAGCATTCTGTGGTTCAGGTGGCCTATGGATACGGCCTGTTCACCGGAGGGCTGGGGGCCCACGGTGGGGCGGAGTATATCGGCGCATCGGTTATCCCTATGAGCAGCGGAAACACCCAGAAGCAGGTTATGCTGATGAAGGACTTCCGGAGCACCATCCTTTGCTGCACGCCCTCTTACGCGCTGACCATTGCAGAGGAGGTCAGGCGGCAGGGCATTACGCCGGATCAGCTGGCCATGGAAGCGGGCGTATTCGGCGCGGAGCCCTGGACGGAGGCAATGCGGAAGGAGATTGAAGATAGCCTGGGGATTAAGGCGATGGACATCTATGGCCTAAGCGAAGTCATGGGTCCGGGCGTATCCTGCAGCTGCATGGAGCAGAATGGCATGCACATTATGGAGGATTTCTTCATCCCTGAAATCATCGACCCCAAGACAGGAGAGGTTTTGCCAGAGGGCGAAACAGGTGAAATTGTATTCACCACCATTGGCAAGGAGGGTATCCCGCTGATTCGCTATAGGACTAGGGATATCTGCTATCTCATGACGGAGCCCTGCGCCTGCGGCAGGACGTCAACCCGCATGAGCCGGGTGCTGGGCCGCTCGGACGATATGCTGATTATCCGCGGCGTCAATGTGTTCCCGTCTCAGATTGAATCTGTCATTGCAAAAATCCCTGAGCTGACGCCTAACTATAAAATCTATGTGGGAAGGGAAAACAACAAGGATACCTTCGAGGTGGCCGTGGAGCTGGCAGAGGGGCTGGAGATTGATAATATCCGGTTT
>DBGCIZ010000021.1:0-1835 GCA_048355355.1 Christensenellaceae bacterium
TATTCATTTCATATTCATAGCGCTCCCCTTTAATGGCGACAAAGGAATCCAGACGGCTCAGGGGAATCACCCGCAGGCCGGTTTGCGTATCGTGGACCTTGACGCCGCTGGCAATAGCAAAGACCACCCTGGTAAGGGAATTGCCAAAGCGACTGCGCAGGGGCACCTTGCCGGTAAACTTCCGAGAGCCGATGACCAGGTCATCGGGATGCTCCTCGAAGGCAGCGCAGACATTTTTCACATCCTTGATGAGATGCTGCCCGTCGGCATCCACAATCACTACGCCGCCGCTCTTCTCCCCCAGGGAGAGGATATATTCAAAGCCAGTCTTCATGGCGCGCCCCTTCCCCCGGTTGACCTCGTGCTTCAGCAGGGTGACATAGGAGGGGATAGCGTCAAAAATATGGTCGAACTCCGGGCCGCTTCCGTCGTTGACGACGATAATGCGAAAATCCGTCTGGCTATGCAAATCCTCTATGATTTGCAGAAGCCGCTCGTCCGGCTTGTACGCTGGAATAATAGTAAACAACAAATCAACCGCCCTTTCAGCTAATTTTCAGAGAGATAGACGATATCGGTAACGCCTCTGGGCTCGTCTCTGCCGGCAATATTATTGACAATATTGCCATCGTACATGAGGATAGAGGACTGTCCGCCATCGAAATTATAGGCAACCTGGCAGCCAAGAGAGCTCATCAGCTCCTCCAGATGAATCAAGCGCATGCCGGCGGTGTCGTCCGTCCGTCCATCAACGACCACAAATACGAAATGGTATGGCTCAATCATGCCAATGGCAGTCCTCGGATTCCAGGTCTGCACGTTACTGTCGGAATAATCCCCGCGTCCCTGGCCGTTCTCAATCAAAGCAGGCCCAAAGGAGAAAGTGTGGAGCAAGCCTTCGTTGTTAATCAAATCGAAAATTTCGTCCTGAGAGGAGAAGCTGCTCTCTTGAGCGACCCGCATGGTGCCGTCGCTGAAAATCATACAGACGTCCCGGTCGCTGGGACGGAAGCGGTATAGCTCGCCATTGCGAACAATGATGCCATCGGAAAGATAGCCGCTGTTATCACAATTGATGCCGAGGAGGCCGTTATTCTCCTCCAACAGAGTCAGAGGATTTTCGTATTCGTTGCTAATGCCGTCGCCACTGCCAGAGAAGGCCGTCTTAAAGAGGGACATGTCCTTCAGTTGAATATCCACCACAAAATATTTCACCGTCTGGCCGTCAATCTGGTCCTCATGGTTCGAGATGCTCATGGTGAGGTTTTCGCTGTCGTAGCTGTTTTCCGTCTTAGTGACGGGCTTGGCCGTCGCCGAGGGCGTTGCCGAAGGCGCGGGGCTACCTGTCTCCGCAGGCGCAGGTGTCCCTTCAGAGGAGGGCGCCTCAGAGGAAGCGGGTGCCTCCGTCCGATTCGGGTTTTCAATCACTGTTTCATTGGTGGGGACAGCCCACCGGAAAATGGCAAATACGCCGATAACAATCAAAAAAATGCCAAAATAAAGGAATAAAAAACGCTTTCTGGAGCGCTTTTTTTGGGCCAAACGCTGAGATTCAGCGTTCCTTCTGCCGTTGTTTCTGTAGTCCATTCCGTTTCTCCTGAGCCGTAATTTCTCTATCCCTTCTATATTATATCCGAAAAGCAAAAAAGGCAAGTTTGTTTATAAAAATTTTAAATGCTGGCGGCGGAAGAAAGGAGCTGCTCGTGGCTTGATGTTGCAGACGGGATGAAATATAATAGGAGCATACGAAAGGAGGCGCCTATGGATTGGACGACAATGCGGATAACGCTGCCGCCGGAGGATATTGACACGGCGGTGACGGCGCTGGTAGCGCG
>DBGCIZ010000022.1:0-8014 GCA_048355355.1 Christensenellaceae bacterium
GGCAGACGAGTCCAAGTGCGTCAACTGCCACCGGTGCGTCTCCCTTTGTCCCACAAGGGCCTTAAAAATCGTCAAAACAGACCATACCTTTAAGGAAAACAGCAACTGGACGGGGCAGAACATCGCCGAAATTTACCGCCAGGCGGGGACGGGCGGCGTGCTCCTCTCCTCTATGGGAAACCCGCGCCCCTACCCCATCTATTGGGATAAAATGCTCATCAACGCCTCTCAGGTGACGAACCCGTCCATCGACCCTCTCCGGGAGCCTATGGAGACCAAGGTCTTTCTGGGCAAAAAGCCCGAAAAGCTCACCCGGGATGAAAATGGCAAGCTGGTAGTCAATACGCCGCCAGGCATTCAGCTGAACACGCCCATCATGTTTTCCGCTATGTCCTACGGTTCCATTAGCTACAACGCCCATGAAAGCCTGGCCCGGGCGGCCACAGAGCTGGGCATCTGCTACAACACGGGCGAAGGCGGCCTTCACGAGGACTTTTACAAATATGGCCCCCACACCATCGTCCAGGTGGCCTCGGGACGGTTCGGCGTCCATAAGGACTATCTGGAGGCTGGGGCGGCCATTGAAATTAAGATGGGCCAGGGCGCAAAGCCCGGCATTGGCGGCCACTTGCCTGGGGCAAAAATCGTAGGGGATATCTCTAAAACCAGAATGATTCCCGAGGGCTCCGACGCCATCTCCCCTGCGCCTCATCACGATATCTACTCGATTGAGGACTTACGGCAACTGGTGTTTTCCTTAAAGGAGGCGACCAACTATCAGAAGCCGGTCATCGTCAAAATCGCGGCGGTGCACAACGTTGCGGCCATTGCCAGCGGCATCGCCAGAAGCGGCGCGGATATCATCGCCATTGACGGATACCGGGGCGGCACCGGCGCAGCGCCTACCCGCATTCGGGACAATGTAGGCATTCCCATTGAGCTGGCTCTGGCCAGCGTAGACCAACGGCTCCGGGAGGAGGGCATCCGCAACAGCGTATCTCTGGTGGTGGGCGGCTCTATCCGCAACAGCGCAGACGTAGTCAAGGCCATTGCCCTGGGCGCAGACGCCTGCTACATCGCCTCTGCCGCCCTGCTGGCCCTCGGGTGCCATATGTGCCGCACCTGCCATTCAGGAAAGTGCAACTGGGGCATTGCGACCCAGCGTCCCGAGCTGGTCAAGCGGCTCAACCCAGAGCTGGGCTATCAGCGGTTGGTCAACCTGATTACTGCATGGGACCACGAAATCAAGGAGATGATGGGCGGCATGGGCATCAACTCCATCGAGGCCCTGAAGGGGAACCGCCTCATGCTGCGCGGCATTGGCTTAAACGATAGAGAGCTTGCCATCCTGGGCATCAAGCACGCAGGAGAGTGAGAACATGAAACGAGTCTATGTAAACGAAAAATGGTGCCTGGCCTGCCATCTATGCGAATACTACTGCGCCTTTGCCAACTCCGGCCAGGACGATATGGTGAAGGCCTTAAAGGGCGTAGTAATCAACCCTCGCATCAAAATCGAGGAGAAGGACAACATCAGCTTTGCCGTCTCCTGCCGCCACTGCGAGGAGCCCCTCTGCGTCAAGGGTTGCATCACCGGCGCCCTCTCCATCCAAGATGGGGTTATCTCCATTGACCAGGAGAAGTGCGTGGGCTGCTACACCTGCATCCTGTCCTGTCCCTATGGGGCCGTGATGCCCTCTGCGGAGGGAGGCCCGGTGCAGAAATGTGAGCTCTGCACCAAGAACGCCTTTGGGGAGCCCGCCTGCGTCAAAGGCTGCCCCAATAAGGCCATCGTCTATGAAGAGAGGTGAGCTAGGATGAAATATGTGATTATCGGCAATTCCGCCGCTGCCATTGGCACAGTGGAGGGCATCCGCCAGATAGACAGAGACGGGCCCATTACCATCATATCGAACGAGCCCTACCATACCTATTCTCGTCCCCTCATCTCCTATCTACTCTATGGCAAGACGGATTTGGAGCGGATGAAGTACCGGCCCGACGATTTTTACGAGAAAAACAACGTCACTCCTCTGCTGGGGGAGACGGTCGTCCAGATTCTGCCGGATAAAAAGCAAGTGGCTCTGAAAAGTGGAAAGACAGTAGATTATGATAAGCTCATGGTAGCCACTGGCTCCCGTCCCTTCGTCCCGCCCATGGAGGGGCTGGGTCAAGTGGAGCAGAAATTCAGCTTTATGACCCTGGACGACGCCAAAGCCCTGGAGCAGGCCATTACGCCGAAAAGCCGGGTGCTCATTATTGGCGCAGGACTTATCGGGCTAAAGTGCGCCGAGGGTATCCGCGACAGGGTGGCTGAGATGACCGTCATCGACCTGGCGCCCCGCATCCTGCCCTCGATTCTGGACGAGCGCGGCTCGGCCATCGTCCAGAAGCATATTGAAGGCCATGGCGTCCGGTTTATCCTGGGGGACAGCGTGGCAAAATTCCAGGGCAAGACGGCCAAACTACAATCCGGCAAGACGGTGAGCTTCGACATTCTGGTCGTGGCTGTCGGCGTCCGCCCCAACACGGCGCTGGTTTCTGAAGCTGGCGGCAAGGTAGACCGGGGCATTTTGCTAGACGACCACATGGAGACGACTCTGCGGGATATCTACAGCGCGGGAGACTGCGTCGTCAGCCAGGATATTGCCGCCGGCATGCCCCGCATTCTGGCCATTCTCCCCAACGCCTACATGCAGGGGGAGTGCGCCGGCATTAACATGGCGGGGGGCAATAAAGCCTTCGGCAAGGCAATCCCCATGAATGCCATGGGCGTATTCGGGCTCCATATGGTCACGGCAGGGAGCTACGAGGGGGAAGAGTACGTCTCCGAGTCCGAGGGTACCTATAAAAAGCTGGTGACCAAGGACGGCCTTTTAAAGGGCTACATCATCATCGGCGATGTGGCGAGAGCGGGCATTTATACCTCGCTGATTCGCGAAAAAACCCCGCTGGACGCTATCGACTTTGAGCTGATTCGGGAAAAGCCCCAGCTCATGGCCTTCTCTAAGAGAGACCGGGCAAAAAAATTGGGAGGTGCAATATGAACATAACCGTTACGCCGGAGCTTCATTTTAAGGCTCTGAACGACATGATAGAGGCATCCGAAGATAGCCAGGTGGTATTAAACGGCTGCTTCGGGCAGAGGTACATCGGTGCAGGCCTGGGCGATAAGGAGATTGTCATTCACGGCACGCCCGGCAATGCCCTGGGCGCATACTTAAACGGAGCGAGTATCAAGGTCTACGGCAACGGCCAGGACGCCACCGGCGACACCATGAACGACGGCTCCATTGAAATTCACGGCAACTCCGGCGATGCCACTGGCTACGCCATGCGGGGTGGCTGCATCTATGTCCAGGGCGACGCTGGATACCGGGCTGGCATTCACATGAAGGCCTATCAGGATAAGCTGCCCGTCCTGGTCATCGGCGGCCGGGCCGGCAGCTTCCTGGGGGAATACCAGGCCGGCGGCATCATCATCGTCCTGGGCATTGGCTGCGAAGGCAAGGCCCCGGCTGGCCACTTTACCTGCACGGGCATGCACGGCGGCAAGGTATACCTCCGGTGTAGCGAGATGCCAGCAGGCCTGCCCAGCCAGGTGGATATCGCCCCCGCCACCGCAGAGGATTTGGCCGATATCGACCCCTATTTGGAGGAGTTCTGCAGCCGCTTCGGCCAGGATAAGGCTGAGCTGCTGAAGGAATCCTTCTACGTCTTAACGCCGGACACCAAAAATCCCTATCAGCAGCTTTACACCTATAATTAATTCAGTCAAAGCCCTGGCTCATGCAGCCGGGGCTTTTTGTTTGCCTCCGCGCTATTTTGGTTCATTTTTGAACAATTCATTAATTCCTGCTCTGCGGGCTTGAGAAGCCTGGCGCCGTGGTATAAACTATAAAAAGAGGAAGACGGAGAAAAGCAATGATTATGGTTGAAACCCATTGCCACACGGGGAACGTCAGCCCCTGCGGCATGGTGGACGGAGAGACAATTATTTCCGATTATGCCAAGGCGGGCTATGGCATTGTCATCACGACAGACCATTATTATCAGCGCCTTTGGGACAAGAAAAAAAGCTGGGCGGAAAACGCCGCCTTTTATCTCAGTGGCTTTCGCAGGTGCCTTGCCGCTGGGGAGCAGATGGGCGTCAAGGTGTTTCTCGGCATGGAAATCCAATTCGACGGCGATGCGCCCCATGACTATCTGGTCTACGGGCCTGACGAGGCGTTTGTCCTCTCCCATCCCTACTTAAATGAAATGGAGCCACGAGTCTTTCAACAACTGGCAGCGCAGCACGGCTTTCTCATGTTCTGCGCCCATCCATACCGCAAGGGCGCCCAGCCTGCAGAGCCGCCCTTCTGCGATGGCGTGGAGATATACAATGGGCATCCCCGCCATTTCTCGAGAAATAAGCTGGCTCTGGAATTTGCGGATAGCTATAGCCTCATGACCTCCTCCGGCAGTGACTATCATATGCGCGAGGACGTGGCCCGGGGCGGCATTATGGTGCCCGACCACATCGCCTCTATGGCGGATCTGGTTGCCTATTTGAAGGAGCGGCGGCATCCCGAGCTGATTATTACATTTGACGACAAAGGAAAGAGGTAACATAGATGAACTGGTTTTCCAAAATGATGATGGGAAGATACGGCGGCGATCAGCTTGGCATTGCCATCATCATCCTGAGCTTCGTGCTGAACTTTATCCCCTGGTATCCTGCCAGAATTCTCGCTTTGGTGGTTCTCATTTTTGCGGCATTTCGGATGTTCTCAAAAAATATTTATAAGCGTCAACGGGAAAACCAGGCCTTTCTCAAGGTTTGGTGGCCGGTCAAAAACTTTTTTGTCCGGCTGTTTAAGCGGCGGCCCGACGCCAAGACCCATAAATACGTGAAATGCCCCAAATGTCATACCACGACACGGGTGCCAAAAAATAAAGGAAAAATACGAATAACCTGCCCGAATTGTGGTGAAAAATATATTAAGAAAACGTAAGGGCCTTGCTGCGCCTGCGCTTCAGGAAATATTTAAATATAAGAGAGGTATTGACCAATGGCGAAGATTACAAAGGATATGACCATCAGAGAGGTTTTGGAAAGAGACGTCAACACAGCCCCGATCTTTTTTGAAATGGGAATGCATTGCATTGGCTGCCCGTCTGCATCCGGCGAAACACTGGAGGAGGCCTGCCTGGTTCATGGCATGGAAGCCGATGTTCTGGTAGGAAAGCTCAACGAGTTCCTGGGTGAATAACTTGCTGCAACGCTAAGAGAGTCTTAGCCGTGGGGCTTATCCATTGAAATAGCAAGCCGGAGGATGCGCTAGCGCTCCCCCGGCTTTTTTTGCCCCTTTTCATAAACAGAGGCGCATGCCTAACAGCCGCATACGCCCCCGCCTCTGCCTCATTCCAGGAAAAATATCGCCATACGAAAACACTAAAACAAAGGAAGAATCCCCAGAATGGACAGCCCTTGCAAGCTTATTTTATGGTCGTCCCAAAGGCAAACAGAGAATCTGCCAGCAAGGCCAAATCCTCCTTGCAGGTCTTTTTCGCCACCTCAAAGGGCACAGCCGCCTTATTGGTGGAAAAAATCGCAGTAATCCCCTCGCCATAGGCCTTTTGATATTGCTCTCCGATATCGCCTACCAGGGCAATCACCGGGACGCCCGCCTTCGCCGCCCGCCGCGCCACGCCAATGGGGACCTTTCCCTCCAGGCTCTGGCCGTCTAGCTTGCCCTCGCCGGTAATGACCATATCCGCACCCTTGAGCCGCTGCTCAAAGCCCGCTAAATCCAGCACTAAATCAATGCCGGGCACAATCCTTGCGCCAAAAAAGGCCAGCAGGGGAATCGCCAGACCTCCGGCAGCGCCCGTCCCGGGAACGTGCAAAAGGTTCTGGCCCGTTTTCTCCCGAATGCATTCGCAAAAGCGGTAAATCAAGCGGTCTATCTCCGCAATTTCCTCTGGGGTTGCGCCCTTTTGCTTTCCAAACACGTATGCCGAGCCATTCTCGCCGCAGGCAGGGTTTTTCACGTCGCTGGCGATGAGAATTTCCACCTCACGCAGCTCTTTTGGGATAGCAGAGGTGTCGATTTCCTGCACCTCTGCCAGGCCGCGGGGCGTGGGCTCCACCTCCTGGCCGTTTTTGTCCAAAAAGCGGATGCCCATAGCCTGCGCCATGCCGATTCCGGCGTCCATTGTAGCGCTGCCGCCAATTCCCAAAATGATTTTGCGGCAGCCCCTGCGGGCAGCCTCCAGCAGCAACTGGCCTGTGCCCAGAGAGGTGGCGTCCATGGGGTGCCGCGGCTCCCCTGCCAGCATGAGGCCGCTGGCCTCCGCCATCTCTATTACTGCCGTATTGCCATCCTCCAGCAGGCCAAAGGCGGCCCGCTCGTTGGTAAAATCAGGCCCGGTCACCTCTAAATATAGCTTTTCGCCCCCATTGCTGCGCAAAAAAGCCTCCAGCATGCCCTCGCCGCCATCCGCCACCGGGATTTTCACAATCTCCGCCTCGGGGAAATGGCGCAGCGCAGCCTGCTCCACAATGTCGCATATCTCTGCCGAAGTCATGGTTCCCTTAAAGGAATCCGGCGCAATCACTATCTTCATATATTACCATCGCTATTGCCTGGAGAGGGTAGAGATATAGCAAAAATCGCTCCAATCATGTCCCTTTCGCGTTACCCAGGTATCCTCAAAGGAGCAATTCTCCCCCCGCCGGGTGCCGGGGTCCATAAAAATCAGCTCTCCCATTTCATCTATGCCTACTGCCACAACGCCATGAGCATCGTCCCCCCGCTTAAAGTATACAATCACACCCTGGGGATGCTCGCGCAGCGCCTCTTTCACTGCCTCCTGAGCCAGGCTATCATCCTTCAGCCAGGTACGCTCCCCATCAAAACTGCCAAAATAGGCAGAATTCCAGGGAAGAGCGCTGACAAACCGGGCCCCGTATTGCTCCGCTACCCGTTGGTTTACGGTAACGCTGCCATTATCCTCATACAGAACCTTTGGCGTCACTTCCAGCCCTAAATTGGTCATGACCATGGCAAAACAGGTGGCATAGCAGGCCCGCTTGGCAATATCCTCTGGCAATTCCCAGGCCGGGTCTCCCTGCAAATAAAAAACTGGCTCGATTTGCCTGTCCGCAACGCCTACCAGCAGGGCCGCGCTTTCGCCGGTGGTCTGGTCTGTAGCTAAAACCATAGCGTAGCCCTCGCCTACGGGGTACAGGGTTCCGCTATAGTCCACCACTGCCACATCGCTGTCCGTCGTCTCCCAAACCAGCTCTTCTTTATTGCCCTGGAAAGACAGAAGCTCCATCAGCTCCGGATTTTCGCCCAAGGAAACCTGCATCTGGCTTTTTTCAAACGCAAGCGGCTCCCAATGGTCCTCCGCTGCAGCAGCCACCAGGCTATTGCCCGTCAGCAGGCAGACGCCTGCCAGAACTGCCGCACCTATCTTCTTTTGTTTTTTCACCATGGAGATCCTCCGTGTTACAACTTGTTGATGTTATTGTAACATTTCAGAGCCCGTTTGTACAGTAAAATATCAATCTCTAACTTTTTCGGCCTTCAGCCGGGCCACAGTCCGCTCCAACGCCATCACTCTGGACGCCTTAACCAGCACCGTATCTCCCGGACGGATTAAGCTATAAAGCGCGTCATCCTCTGCATCTGCGAAGTAAAAGGCATTCCCGCCGTGGGCCAACGCCTCCCGGTATATCTCCTCTGCCATGCTTCCAACGCAGAGAATCAAATCAATCCCCTTATCTGCTGCATAGGCGCCTACCACTCTGTGAAAATGGGCGCTGTCCTGCCCCAGCTCCAGCATATCCCCTAAGATACAGACCTTTCTTCCCTCGGCATATCGAAGCACGTCAATGGCCGCCTTCATAGAGGCTGGGTTGGCATTATAGACGTCGTTTAAAATCGTGAGCCCATTTGCCTTTTCCAGAAGCATTCTTCCGGGAAGAGGGGCATAGGCCTGGATGCCTTCCCGAATCTCGCTC
>DBGCIZ010000023.1:0-6654 GCA_048355355.1 Christensenellaceae bacterium
CGAGTCATATTCGCCGCTCAGCACCTTCTCCAGACCGGTTTCCACAGAGGCTGTGCTTAAAAATGGCGCTGTTGCGTGGGCTAACACGTAGAAATCTGCCTCCACATCCCTTGCAAAGCTTTGCAGCACCTCTAAAATCAGGGTAGAAGAACTGTCCAGGCTGGCGCTCCGCTTTAAATAGTGGACACCCTCCGGCAAATAGGACCGAATGCTCTCATCGCTGCAGTAGACATAGATTTCATCAATTCCCTTGGCCTCCTTCAACGTATGGAGAATATAGGTGATGAGCGGCTCCCCACCCCGAAAGGGCTTGGTGTTTTTGCCGGGCAGGCGCTCGTTGTTCAGCTTGACAGGCACAAAGGCTACAACCTTTTTTTTCATTGTTATTCCTCTTTACACTCTTCTCGTTGCTGCAAGAGCCATCTGCGCTCCTGCTCCTTGTCTATTTCATGGGCGAAAATGCGCACCTGGGCCCGGGAAGCCCTTAGCTCCCGTTGCGCCTGGATGTGCAGCACCCGTTCCCGAATGCTCTTCTCCTGACACCAGACAAACAGCACTGCATGCCTCCGCCGCAGCAGGCTCCCCTTTCGCGGCAGCACCCATACGCTGACTGCCGCCAGCTGGTCCCGGGGTACGCCCTTGGGGTAATTCACTGCCGGCCCCAAGCTTGCAAACACCTGCATCTGGCAGCGCCGCAGTGGGCCTGGCCCCTCTCGGCCGCCGTCAATCTGTGCGCCGCTTTCTCCTATGGTCAGGCCGGCGCTGTGGAATATATGCTCCAGCTGCTCTAAATTGACGTTGTGCGCCTCTGCTGCCGTATAGCCTGCCACCCTGAGCACCTCTGCCATACCGTACATAGCGTGAAGATTTTCCCATTCCGTCTCGATTTCCGTCCCAAAGGTAACGGCCTGGCAGGCAAATTTTTTCATCCCTCCAATGGCTGTGGAGCTGGCCGTCAGCGCCAAGTCAACCTGACCGTCAATGACAAAGGGCAGAATTTCCGAGGGAAAGTCGGCCGGCAGCACAGTGCATCGCTCTCCCAGCAGCCTTTTATAGTTCACAAATCTGTCCTTTGGGTGCGGCTTTACCACAATGCCATAGTCTGGACAAACGTAGTCCACCAGCAGAGCCGTCAGCAGCTCCTGGATTGCCACCTCCTTGATGGCGAGGGTCCGCACATATTGGGACAAAAACAGGCAGGTCTTTCCCCTTGCCGCCATGGGGCTGACCCCATAGAAGGCCAAAATTTCCCTTGCCCGATGGGGGATTTTCTCCCGCAGGGTATCGTATATGGTAAAATCCACGGCCTTGGGGTCCGAAAAGCCGGGCTGCTGATTTGCCATATCGCAGAGCTTTTTTTCTACCAGCTCACTCCGCCCCATTCCGCCATAGTATTCGCTAATCACCCAGTTGGTTTTATTGACGGTTTTTACAATCCTGCCATACCGTTCCCCCTGGGAGAGCATGCCGCTGCCATCCTCCAGATACACATAGGGGATTTTGCGGTAAAGCAAATAGATGCCAAAGGACCAATGGTCTGCGGCGACATAGATTTTGTCATATTTGCGAATATCCTCCCCCAGCCATTTTTCCACATCGGCGCTGATATGCCTGGCCACCGCCTCAATAGCAGCCTTTGAGCTGCGCTCATCCAGGGAGGCATTTCGGCTCAGCTTAAACCGCTTTTCCGGGACAATATCAATGCGGCTGAACCAGCCCTGCTGCCGGAGCCAGTCCACCATGGGCGCAACATCCTTTTTCATCAGGATGTACTCCACAATGAGCAGGCGGCTCTCCTCCTCGGGATAATAAGCCAGCTTGTGAACCAGGCAGCAAAGCAGGTGGTACATCGTCGAAACATGATATAAAATCATGGTTCCTCCTTTCCGCCCAGCAGCATTGCCGCCGCTTCGGCTCCCTGCTCATACAGCCGCCTTGCATCCTCGCCGCTTATGGGCACGTCCCCGGCCTGCTGCCATGCGGCCGAAAAATCCTCTATGGCGTTCCATGCCTGCGCCAGCATCTCCCGCGCCATCTGAATCGGATAGACCGTTTCCATATCTCCGTCCTGCCCAATATGGCATAAAAAATGGCTGCGCTCGGCCATTATGCCGGCCAGGCTGTCTAACTCCTCCATGCCTAAAAATCCGCTCATGGTAATGGCAGATAGCTCCACATCCGGGCATTCCTCCTTGCCGATGCTGCAAAAGCGCATTGCACCCTGGCTCCCTGGGAAGGGGTCCAACACCAATACTCTCTTACCCCCTGCCGATACCTTGCCTTTTACATACTGCCGCGCAGCCTGCTCAGAGGGAAGGGAACCGCCTTTCCCGCTCTCTAACACCTTCTTACGCAAAAAAGCGGGAATTCCGCTATCCTCCACTGCTGCACCACCGGCCAGCGCACTCCATTCCACTCCGTCCGCATCGCCAAAGAGCGCCCGATAAATTTGCAAAAAGGGATGCTCTTCCCCCGTCAGGCAGAGAACCCGGTCTGCCTGCGCTGCCTGGGCCTGCTGCATCAGCCCGCAGACTGCCGGACCCATGCACAGATATGCCAGCTCGTAGGCGTGTGGACGCTCCACCTCTCCGCTAAACAGAGCGATGCCGCAAAGCTTATCGTAGGTTAAGCGAAAGGCTTCCGCCAGCGGCGGGTGCGTAATCCTTTGCATCACGCAAAGAGGGTCCTCGTAATAGGTGGCCTTTTTTTTCTGTTTTTTTGCCGCCCGAATCAGCCTGTAATCTCCGCTGACCACCAAGGTATAGTCCTCGGTCTGCTCCTGCAGAGCCTCCTCCTGCCCCTTTTCCCCGGGGAAGAGAAGCTCCTCCTGCCGCAGCCCCAGGCGCTCTGCCAGCAGGGTCTGCCATTCTTTCGGATACGGTAGCGATGCAATCACCCGCCGCTTCATGCCGTTGCAGGCCGCAATATCTAACAGGCGCTCCATAAAGGGATTGACCGGGAATGCCGCCTGAAACGCAGCAAGGGCTTCCTCCTGCCCTGTTGGCAAGGCGAGAGATTCTGCCTTACGAAAAAACCCTCTTTCGTCTGCCGCACCGACAAACAAAGAGCCCAAGTTTACGATTAACACATTGCTTTGCAGCATCCGCTTGGCAAACTCGCTAATTGGCGTCCTCCGCAAAAGCCCGCCCAAATAGGCTTTGCCAATGCGCTGCCTCCTGTTTGGCCGGCCCCCCAGGCGGCAGGCCAGATTAATCTTCAGCACCTTCCAGCCATACACCAAGGGCCGCTGCACCAGGCTCTCCTTTTCCCGGTTGAGGAGGCAGGTACAATAAAAATTGATGGTTGCGTTTCCCTGCGTTAAAAATACATATGCTTTTTTTAACAAATTCTCTGAAAACATCCCTGCCCGTCCCTCTATTGCTCCATCCCTCTGCGCTTCCCGGCGAGTCAGGCCGCCCGCTCGATAGCCTCTGTGAGGGCGTCAATGCTACAATTGTAGAGCTTGGATAAGCGCAGCAGGTTTTGAAACAGAGGCCGGCTCCTGCCGGATTCCCACATGGCGACGGTGCTTCTCGCAACGTGAATGAGCTCTGCTACCTGCTTTTGGGTCAGGCCTGCCGCTTCCCGCAATTCCTTCATGGCTCATCCCTCCTGAGTGTCAAAAATCTTGTCAAAATTATATCATTTCATTGCCATATTGTCAAATATCTTGGCTGAAATCCCAGCATTTCCTGTTGTTTCGTCAAATTATTTGACATATAATGAATATCGGAGGTAATTGTATGTTTTTGCTAGGCGAAATGAGGCGGCAGCAGCATTTGACACAGGCTGCCCTGTCGAAACAGTTGGGCGTATCCCGCAGCACGGTGAGTATGTGGGAAAATGAAGAGGCCCAGCCCGATAACGCTATACTATGCCGCCTGGCGGACTTGTTCGGCGTGTCTATAGACGCCCTGTTTGGCAGAGAGAACCTAGACTCTCATTTGAAGGAAGAGGACAAAAAGCTTTTATCTTTATTTTGCTCTGCCAGCGAACTCACTCGCCAGATTGCCCTTTACGTGCTGACCATGGGGCAGCCCACCACCCCACCTTCCTTTACCATGGATTTTTTCGCCCTGCCCAGTCTGGCCAATGCGGGCCTGCCCGCCCATATGACCATGCGGTTAAAAAAAGCCCCGCCCCAGGGCGCTTCGTATATTACCCAAATTGCCGATACCTCCATGGCCCCCGTGCTCCAGCAGGGCGACTATGTTTTCGTTCAATATCAGCCTTATGTCCACCATGGCGACATCGGCGTTTTTTCCATAGAAAAATCCGTCATGGTTCGAAAAATGGTTGGCAACTCTCTTGCCCCGCTCAACCCGGATTATGCTCCCATCTCTCTGGAGCGGGCCCCTTCCATCTGCTGCTATGGCATTGTGTTGCATGTTTGCGATTCCTCTTATTTGGATGGCGTAGCAGAGGAAAGCTAGAAAAAACCGCCTTTTAGGCGGCGGTTCGCTTTACTTTGTCTCATCTTTCCGATATAATAATATTATAACCTGTAGGATTAGGGCGGTAAAAGATGAACAGTATTTACGAACAGGTCCATTTGGACCGGAACATCCCCGTTCCCCTGTATTATCAGCTGAAAAAATTCATGCTGGAGCATATTGATAACGGCGACCTGAAGGAGGGCGACCCTGTCCCCTCTGAGGAGGAGCTTTGCAATATGCTCAATGTAAGCCGGGCGACCATCCGCCAAGCCTTTACCGAGCTGGTCAAGGAAGGGCGGCTGACGCGCCAAAAGGCAAAGGGAACCTTTATTGCAAAGCCGAAAATCCGCGGCGAGTATTTGCAGGTTTTATCTAGCTTTAACGATGAAATGCGACGCAAGGGGCTGACCCCTTCTACGAAAGTCCTTCGTATGGAGCAGGCCTTTCAGGCGGCCATTGCGGAGCAGCTTGGCATGAATCAGCAGGAACCTACCTTATATATTGAGCGGCTGCGCTTTGCAGACGGGGACCCTATGGTATATGTAGAAACCTATCTGCCCTATGAGCCCTTTAAAACGCTGATGCATGAGGATATTGAGCACAACTCCCTCTATAGCATTCTGGACAAAAATTACGGCTCCCTTGTGCACCGGGTCACCCGCATTATCCAGGTGGGTTTGGCGGACAGCCCCTTGGCGAAAATGCTGGATATTCGGCCCAACTCTCCTATTTATATTATGCACACCTCGTCCTTCACTGCGGACGAGACGCCCATCGCCTATTCCATCTCCAAATACAGAGGAGACCGGAACGAATTTCGTGTTGATTTAGTGCGCGGATAACCAATTTCCATTTCTACACCTCTGCGCTGCTAAATAAAAAGGCTCCCCGCCTCTTTTGAGAAGGGGAGTTTTATGGTTTCGCAAGTGTTATGCTATGAAAATTGTTCAGGCATTTTCAGCTTCTTCCGCTGCCTTTGCCGCTGCTTCGCCTGCGGCGCTTGCCTCCTCAGCTTCTTTCTCCAGCATTTTTTTATAATCCTCGATAATGCTGACGCTGCTGGATGTGCCGATTCGCTCAGCCCCAGCGTCCACCATGGCCATAAAGGTCTCTAAATCGCGGACACCGCCGGAGGCCTTTACTTTCACCTCGTCGCCGACAATGGATTTCATCAGTCTGACATCCTCTACCTTTGCGCCGCTGGGCCCAAGGCCAGTGGAGGTCTTAATGAAATCCGGCTTTACCTCTCTGGCAATCTCCGCGACCTTGACGATTTCCTCCTTGGTCAGGTAGCAGTTTTCAAAGATAACCTTCGAAATTGCCTTATATTTTCTGCAGAGGTTGACGATGGACTTCATCTCTTTTTTGATAAAGTCGTAGTTTTTATTCTTCAGCTCCACGATGTTGATGACGTAGTCAATCTCATCTGCGCCCTTGGAGAGGGCGTCCGCCGTCTCATAGGCCTTTGCCTCAATGCTCATCTGCCCCAGGGGGAAAGCGATTGCTGCGCCTACATGCACGTCTGTCCCTTCCAGATATTTTTTGCACCGCGCTGTCTCGCAGGAGTTGATGGCAACCATTTTGAAGCCATAATCTACACTTTCCTGGCAGTGCTTTGCAAAGTCCTCCTTGCTGACAAAGGGCTTCAGCAGAGTGTGGTCAATCATTCCAGCCATCTCTCTCACGGTCATCTTTCTCATCGATACATCCTCCATGCTTCAACTTTAAAATTTTTTATGTTACCGGGGTCTTTCCCCGGTCTCGCTCCTCTTTGTACGTACATTATATCATAATAACGTATTATGTCAATAGGTCCCGTGAAAAAAATCTCAAAAAATTTTCCGATGGGCGCTCTTCTTTCTTATCTTTTCCTGCCGCAGAAAAATCCATGTATCTTTCCAAAAAAAATTGTTTACATCGCTTCGAAAAAGGGGTATAAATAAAAGAAGCTATTGACAAAAAATTATCAAATATATTGCAGGAGGTTTTTTCATGGCAAACATACTGATTAGCCCGGGAAGATATATTCAGGGCAAGGGTGAAATGGCGAACATCGCCAAACATATTGGAAAGCTGGGCAATGGATTTTTCATCATGGGCAGCCCCTCTGGCCTTAAGCGTGTCGAGGATACCATCAAGGCCAGCTTTGAGGGCACCGGCGCCAAGCTTCACTTCGAGCCCTTTAATCGGGAATGCTCGGAGAATGAAATCAACCGGC
>DBGCIZ010000024.1:0-8150 GCA_048355355.1 Christensenellaceae bacterium
AGCCTGTGGACTTTTTCTGCCATAGAAAGGGCCGGCGCAGATGAATCTGCGCCGGCCCTGATTTTTTCAGAGATTTCTAACTCCGGCTGTTACTGCTGTTCTGTCTTGTCCAGCTGTGCCCTGATTTTTTCCGACTCTTCTCTGCCAATCTTAAACCGGACGGCAAATATAATGCCGATAATCACGAGAACTACAGGAATCAGCCCCATCAGCAGGCGGGTGCAATCCATAGCCGCCTGGGGTTGCTGCACAACCTGGCCCTGTTCCGTAGAAATATATCCAGAAAGGGTCATCAAATAGGTCGCAAGCTGGATTGTCACCGCCGTGCCCAGCTTTTGGGAAAAGGTTACAACGCCGTAGTAAACGCCCTCTGACGCCTTGGTATCCGGCTGCTTTAAGCAGCCCGCCTCAATGGATTCCGGCAGGATTGCATTGGGAATCATATGCATAGAAGAAATGCCAAAGCCGATAATGGGCAGCAGCACCCAGATAATCGAATTGATAAAGTCCGCCGGCAAGGCCAAAATGCCCAGGCTGATGCCGCCAATCACCATGCCGATTATATAGGCCTGCTTTTTATCCAGCTTTTTGCTAATCCAGACCCAGATGGGCAGGCAGACCACCGCCGTCCCCATAATAATGGCGGCAATCAGGGCGAAATTTTCCGATTGCCCAATCGCCCCTAAATAGTACATCAGCAGCGACTGCACTACGCCAATGGTAATCCAGCTGCAAACGTACATCCCCAACGCCTTGCGGAAATAGGGGTTTCGGAAGGTGCTTCCAAATTTCTTGATGAAATTGCTCCGGGGGTCGTTGTTATAGGGCTTTTCCTTGCAGGCAAAAAAGGTAAATACCGGGCAAATCAGAATCGGAATGGCCAAGCACCCCGCCATCAGCATGTAGCCCGCCATGCTGGGCATGCCCTCCGGCACGGCCGGATCCAGCGGCAGCGTGGTGATCATTTCGGGGACGGCTGCTGCAATCAGGCCAAAGAGGATGGAGAAGAAAAAGCGATAGGACTGCAGCGAGGTCCTGCCGTCATAGCCCTTTACAATCTCCATGCCATAGGTATTATAGGGGATGATAAAGAGGGTGCTGGTGGTCCTGTATATTATATAGGATATAGCTGCGTAGGCAAACATACCGCCCTGAGACCAACCCGCTGGCACCGCCCATATGAGGAAGAACATTACCGCAAAGGGCAGCGCTGACGCGAGAAAATAGATACGCCGCCTGCCGAATTTCGACCTGCTAATATCGGACAGATATCCGACAATTGGATCCGTAATTGCATCCCACGCCGCGCCAATAAAATAGACCAAGCCAGCCAGCCATGCCTCCATGCCCATCACGTTGGTCAGATAAAAAACATATAAAAAGCCGATTACGGTGTCGCTCAGCGTGGAGGCGATTTCGCCTACGCCGTAAAACACCTTTTGTCGAAAAGATAAGCTATCCTTCTTTTCCATACGCTCTTTCTCCTCTATTTATCATAGGTTTTCACGCAACCTATTATAGCAATAAACCTTGCGTTTGTCTAACAAAAACTACCCTTCATTTTTTGCCCCTTTGTCCGAAAATAAAAAGCACCCTGCCTTTTGGGCAGGATGCCTGCTCTGCTCTATTATTTTGTGCCCTTCTGGATAATCACGCAGCCATAGAGGGCTTTCTCCCCTGTTGCCAACACAGCGTAGGCCTTCTCTGCCGCCTTATAGAAGTCAAACCGCTCAATAAAGCCGACGCAGTCCTTGCCCCGCGGGTCGTGCTTTTCCGCAATGGCAATATATTCATCCCAAATCGGCGTGGGGATGTCCTTGTCGCACTCCTGCTTATCCATAATCAGGAAGGGCTTTTCCACAGACATGTCCAGCGGGAAGAATTGCAGGATGGCATCCAGCAGCTCCGTAGCCCGCACGCCGTCTGCGCGAACCAGCATGCTATGCCGGGCAGAGGACGCATGGGGATAAAACGCGTCGCCAATGACAAGAGTATCGCCGTGGCCCATTTCTGCAATGACCTTCAGCAACTCAGGAGATAAACAATCCGGAATTCCTCTTAACATAAACAAACACCTGCTTTCTTTGATTTTTATTTCAAATCTGGTCTATCGATACTATGGCTTTATTTTACACCCATGCGCCAGAAAATGCAATGTCCCTTCTTTTGCAAAACAATATTTGACTAATTTCGCAAGCTCAAGTATGATGATAAAGAGAGAGTTTTTATCTTTCATTTAGGGGGGAGTTTATTGAAACATAAATTCGGCAATCGGAAAGATGGACGCAGGCTGCGCACCTTGGACCCTATGGAGGCCCTTTCCCCATACATTATGAAAACGCGCACTACCTGCCAAAATTTAATTATGGATAAATTTGAGTTGGACGCTATAGAGCACTATGTCCGGGAAAAACGACGGGCTGGGCTGCTTAAATTTGGCATTATGCACGTCATGCTGGCCGCCTATGTGCGGACGGTTTCCCAGCGTCCTGCCATCAATAGGTTTATTTCCGGGCAGAAGGTATTCGCCCGCAACCAGATTGAGATTATTATGACGGTAAAGGAAGCCTTGCAGGATAACTCTGCCAGTACCGTCATCAAGACTGTTTTTGACCCCAAGGATACTCCTGCGGATATTTACGAAAAATTTTGTCAGACACTAACAGATGCCTTTCAGGATGGGCAGAACGATTTTGACAGTACCGCTAAGCGACTCAGCCATATTCCCGGCCTCATTAAAAAATTCGCGTTCTGGTTTCTAAATCTGTTGGACTATTTCGGCATGATTCCCCTGTCGCTTCTGCGCGTTAGTCCATTCCATGGTTCCCTTTGCATCACGTCAATGGGATCCCTCGGTATCCAGCCAATCTACCATCATCTTTATGATTTTGGCAATGTTCCTGTATTCTGTGCCTTTGGGGCCAAACGAAAGGAAAATTGTCTGGCAGAGGATGGCTCTGTGGTGCAGAAAAAATACATGGACTACACCTTTACCACTGATGAGCGCATCTGTGACGGCTTTTACTTTGCCGAGTCCCTCAAGTTAATGAAGAGATATCTCCTAAAGCCGGAGCTACTGGATACGCCGCCGCTTCAGGTCTATCAGGATATCGATTAAGAGGTGCCGCCGTGAAGCTACTGATTCAGATTGCCATTATACTTGCGATTTGCTTTGTGGGGCATGTCTTCTCCATCCTCATTCCCCTGGGGATTCCCTCCAGCGTTATCAGCATGGTGCTGCTATTTGCCCTGTTTGCGGCAAAGGTACTGAAGCGGGATGCCCTGGACCAGGCAGGGGACTTTATGCTCCAGCATATGGCTATCTTTATGATTCCCGCCGCCGTCTCTATTATGGAGTCCATTCAGCTGGTTTCCAGCCAGCTTGCGGCGTTTCTCCTCATCTGCCTTATCTCTACGATTACGACCTTTGTCGTCACGGCATATACGGTGAAGCTGGTCTGTCTGCTGCAAAGGAGGATAAAGCGCCATGCTTGAAACGCCTCTTTTTGGCGCCGGCCTGACTATTCTGGCCTTTATTGCCGGCGTCGTGCTGCAGCGGAAGCTCCGCGTGTCCGTGTTGAATCCTCTGGTCACTGCTACAGCTCTGGTTGTTGCGGTGCTGCTGATTTTTCAGATTCCCTATGAAACCTATGCGGTAGGAGGCGAGTATGTTGCGTTTTTCCTAACCCCTGCTACAGTGTGCCTGGCCATCCCCATCTATCGGCAGCTGGATACATTGAAAAAGAATCTGTTGCCGATTCTGGTTGGCTGCGCCGTAGGCGGTGCCTCTGCCATTGGGTGTGTCGTCCTGCTGACAGATTTGTTTGGTCTGGAGGAATCCCTGGCTCTGTCGCTCGTGCCGAAATCCATTACCATGCCCTTTGGCATGTCCGTCTCAGAGAGCATCGGCGGCATTCCCTCCATTACCGTCATCGCCATTACGGTTACGGGAATTTTCGGCGCTGTTCTCGCCCCGCTCATGATACGCATCTTCCGGGTAGATAACCCAGTTGCCGCCGGCCTGGCCATTGGCTGCTCCTCCCATGCCCTGGGCACTACCCGGGCGCTCCAGCTGGGGGAGACGGAGGGCGCTATGTCCGGCCTGGCGGTATCTATCACCGGGCTCTTTACCGTACTATATTCTGTCCTGTTTTTCTAAATGAAAAAGCCGCCTATGCAGGCGGCTCATCTCTTCTCTCAGCCTATTTTTTAAATAGAGAGCTTAAAATATCCACGCAGGCGTCTACGCCAAGGCGAGAGCTATTGAGGCATATATGATAGGTCTCCTGCTTCCCCCAGCGCTTTTCCGTATAGTAGTTGTAATAGGCGCTGCGCTCCCTGTCCACCTTTTTCACCCACTGGATGGTCTCCTTCTCCTTTTTGCCCGTTCTTGCCATAACAGTCTGAACGCGGGAATCAAAGTCCGCGGCGATAAAGACGGATATCATTTTGTCATAGCCCTCCAGCACCCAATCCGCGCACCGGCCCACAATAATGCAGGGCTCCCGATCCGCCAACTGCCGAATTACGTTCGATTGCAGCTGAAACAGCCTGTCATTCACCGGCATCATCGCCTCCGAATAGGGAAGGGATACGCTATTTAGAGAATACCAAAGGGGGCTCGCCTTCTTTTCGTCCGCCGTGTGCAGCGCGTCTGCATTGAGATTGCCCTGCTCCGCCGCCATGGTAATCAGCCGCGTGTCGTAGCACTCTACGCCCACACGCTCCGCCGTTATTTTGCCGATAGCTCTGCCATTGCTTCCAAATTCACGCGCAATTGTAATGACTCTATTGCCCATATTGTCACCTCCCGTCGTATGCTGTTTTATTTGCGAACCAGTTGTGTATTTATATATTTATTATACCACAGATTGAGCAAAAAAACACCAAAAAATTTTTCGCTGTCTACGGTTGAATCCCCTTTTCTGCAAAAAGGCGCACCAGCTGCCCCAAATCCGGCTCTAACAGGAAGGGCTCTCCCGCTGCACGAATGGCGTTTGCCGTATCCTTCAGCCCGTTCCCCGTGACGATGCTGCAAACCGTGGCATCCTTGGGAATCAGGCCTTGCTCCGCCGCCTTTTTCAGGCCGGCCGTACCTGCTGCCCCTGCCGGCTCTGCAAAAACGCCGCAGGTCCTCCCCAAAATGCGCATGGCCTCTAGAATCTCTTCATCCGATACGTTGACTGTAATCCCGCCGGATTCCCGCACCGCCCTCATGGCTTTATCCGGGTTTCGCGGCACACCTACGGCAATGCTGTCCGCCAGGGTGTTTTCCTCCATGGGCTCGAGAGGGCTGTTTTCTGCCAGAGAGCGGTTGATGGGGCAGCAGCCCTTTGCCTGGACGCTGATGAGCTTGGGCAGCTTTTCCGTCAATCCCGCATGATACAAATCGCAAAAGCCCTTCCAGACGCCGCCGATAGTGCAGCCGTCCCCGACGGACACCGCCACATAGTCTGGAATCTCCCAGCCCAGCTGCTCGCCAATCTCCAAAGCCACCGTCTTTTTCCCCTCTAGCAGGTAGGGATTGATGGCCGCATTTCTGTTATACCATCCCCACCGGTCAATAGCCTGGGCAGAAAGGGCAAAGGTATCCTCATAGGAGCCCTTTACGCTGATCACATGGGCGCCAAACATCATGAGCTGCGCTACCTTCCCCTTGGGGGCCCGCTCTGGCACAAAGATAAAGGTTTTGAAGCCTGCCGCCGCGCTGTTTCCCGCCAGGGAAGAGGCCGCATTGCCAGTAGAGGAGCAGGCGATAGTATCTCGCTCCGCCTCTGCCGCCTTGACCACCGCCATGGCGGAGGCCCTGTCCTTCAGGCTAGCCGTTGGGTTAATGCCATCGTCTTTTATATAGAGCCGCTGAATCCCCAGCCGTTCTGCCAGCGCCGGCGCCTCGTAAAGGGGAGACCAGCCCACCCGCAGCTTTCGCACTTTTGCCTCCCCTGTGATGGGCAGAAGCTCGTCGTATCGCCACATGGATTGCTCCTGCCTCTGGGCCAGGGCCTTTCTGGTCAGGGTTTTCCGCACAGAGGCATAGTCGTACTGAATGTCCAGCAGCCCCCCGCAGCTTGGGCACACGGTGATGTCCGGCCTGGGCTCATGCTCTTTTCCGCATTGAATGCAAATGGCTGAAACTACGTTTTTCATCGGTTCCTTCCTCAAAGGCTCTTGAGCAGCCCGGTTCTCTCGTTGAACTCCTCAATGAGGGCGTCAATCTCCGCCGCCTGCTGATGCACCGCCTGCCAGGTGTGCTTCTCGTCATACCAGAGGGCGTTCAGCTCGTCTACTGTCTTGCCCTGCTGCTCCACCCAGGTATAGTATTTCAGATTATGAATCCGCTTTCTTCCCTGATAGGTCAGCTCCTCCAGATTATCCGTCTTCAGGCCAAGAATGTGGGTATGGAAGTCCACCGCAGCCTTGGTCTTATCGTATGGACCGTCCTCCTCCTGCAGCTCAGCAATTCTGGAGCCATACATGGCGGCAGAATCCGTCAATACCGTCGCCAGGACGTCATCCTCTGTCAGCTCGTAATACTTTGCCATCTTAATGCAGCACATGATGTTGGCAATGCCGGAAATGCCGCACCAGTCCAAAATATCCGCCAGCTCCTGGGGAACGCCAGCCTCCTTCACCAGGTACTCCCGTCCGGCAGGCTCGTTAAACAGGCGCAGTGTCTTTTGGCTGTCCTCGTCGTCTATGGCGATGACCATATCCGTCTGCTTCACATTGTGAATCCACGGGACGTGCTTGTCTCCAATGCCCTCAATGCGATGGCCGCCGAAGCCGTTGTTCAACAGAGTAGGACACTGAAGCGCCTCTCCTACGCCCACCTTGATGCCCGGGAAGGCCTCCTTCAGGTAGTCTCCCGCTCCGGTGGTTCCTGCGGAGCCAGAGGTGAAGCAGCAGCCCGCCAGGCGGCTCTCCTCCCCCGCCATATCGTGGAATGCCTCTTCAATGGCCTTGCCCGTAACGGTGTAGTGCCAGAGGTGATTCCCCATCTCCTCAAATTGGTTGAATATGAGCACATCCTCCCTGGTGCGCCGCAGCTCCCAGGTTTTATCAAAAATTTCCTTCACGTTGCTTTCGCAGCCCGGCGTCGCGATGACCTCTCCCGCGATTTTCGAGAGCCAGTCAAACCGCTCTTTGCTCATGCCCTCGGGCAGAATGGCGATGGAATTGCAGGCCAGCAGCTTGCTGTTAAAGGCTCCGCCGCGGCAATAGTTGCCCGTGCTGGGCCAGACTGCCCGGTGATAGCTGGCGTCAAACTGCCCGGTCACAAGCCGCGGCACGAGGCATCCAAAGGCGGCGCCAACCTTGTGGCATCCCGTGGGGAACCATTTTCCTGTCAGACACAGGATTTTCGCCTTGACTCCTGTCAACTCTGGCGGCAGCACAATATAGTTTACGCCGCCAAACAGGCCGCCCGTTTCCTTCTTTTCGTTTTTCCACGTGATGCGGAACAAGTTCAGAGGATTAATGTCCCATAGCCCTACATTCTTCAGCTTCTCCTGAATCTTGGCCGGAATCTTTTCCGGGTTGGTCATCTGGGCAAAAGTGGGAATAATAATATCATTTTCCCTGGCCTGTTCAATATTATGCCGCAGGGCTTCCTCATTTTTTTTCAAATCAATCATGGTCTCTACCCCCAAATAAAAATTTTAACCGCCTATGACAAATTAATATGTTTTATTTTTGTTTTAGCATATCAAAAGCACAGGGGAAAGTCAATTCCTGCGGGCAGATTCCTGCGGAAAAGCTCCTTTCTTTTTCTCATTTTTCTTTTTCTCCGCCGTCCTTTCCTTTCTTCAGAACCATTCCAGCTTTCTATAAAAATATTTTTTATTCTCTTAATTTTTTTCATATTTTTATCCAAGCCATTCTTCTCCGGCCGCTCTTACGCCATTTCTTTTTTGTTACAGACAGAAATAAATAGTGTAAATTGCTCTGTTTTGCCTTATAATAGTGTCAGTATATTGTTTTTATATTATCAGAACGTTGCTTTAGGAGGTAACAATATGGCAAGAATTTATAACTTTTCTGCAGGTCCTGCCGTCCTGCCGGAGGAAGTCCTGCAAGAGGCAGCTGACGAGATGCTGGACTATCGGGGCTGCGGCATGTCCGTTATGGAGATGAGCCACCGCTCCAAGATG
>DBGCIZ010000025.1:0-3430 GCA_048355355.1 Christensenellaceae bacterium
GAGCTCGAAGCTGTCCCCCTCCCCGTCGTAGGTCACTCTGGTTACCTCCAGCAGGGGGAAGCCCTCCGGCACGTGGAGCAGCTCCCCCACCTTTGCCGTAGCGGCCCGCGCCTCTACAATTTCCACTGCGCTGACCAGCTCGATATGATATTCGTTCTCAAAAATATCGTAGACGGATTCGTGGAGGGCCTTGTCCAGAAAGCCGGGGACCTTGTCCTTCAAAATCCAGATTCTGGCCCAGCCTACCGGCTCGCCATCGCTGGTTTTGATGCGCTCCACATAGTAGACCTTCTGGCCCACATCGATGTTCAGCTCGTCTGCCACGGCCTGGTCTGCCTCCCGCTCCTCCTTTTTCAAAATAAAGGTCTCCGCCTTAATGCCCTGAGAGCGCAGGCTTTCAGACCAGCTGGAGATGGTGTTCAGCTCCTGAACGATTTTCCTGCTGCGCACAAAGGTGCCCTTGCCCTGGATTTTCTTCACGTAGCCCTCTTTTTCCAGGCTGTCTATGGCCAGGCGGACCGTCATCCGGCTGACGCCGTAAAGCCCCATCAATTCCGATTCCGACGGAATCATCTGCCCCGCCTCGTATTCATTGCGCTTAATCTGCCCCTTCAGCTCCTTGATAATTTGATGGTAAAGGGGCAGGGAACTGTTTTTGTCAATCATAAATCGTTCTCCCTCTGTCACACCGCATTTACTTTCGTTGTAATTTTGGCTGGTATTGTTATTATAAGCCCCGGCGGGCCAAAAATCAACAAAAAAGCGCCAGGGCCAAATGCCGTCCGGCGCTTTTTGCGGGGCAAAGCCCCTTTTATGGTATGGCTGAGTCAGACCATAAGCCGAGTTCTGTCAAAGGGTGACCATCTATCTTGGCCTGCTGTTGCCAGTCAGGCTCATGCGATTACGGAGAGCGTGGCGGGCCGCCATTGAATGCTCTCATACCAATCTTGCACCGGACGGGGTTTACAGGGAACCCTAGTTACCCAGGGTTCCGGTGAGCTCTTACCTCGCCTTTCCACCCTTACACCGAAAAAAATCGATGCGGTATATCTCTGTTGCACTTGCCTTGGAGTCGCCTCCACCGGACGTTATCCGGCGTCCTGCCCTATGGTGCTCGGACTTTCCTCACCTTCCGAGGGAAGGCGCAGCCACCTGTTCTGCTCAGCCAAACTCCTACTTAATAATTAAAATCCTGCCGCAGTTTTCGCAGGTAACCGGCTTGTCAGACGAGAGCACCTGGGTGGTCACGCTGGCCGGCAGCTGCATCCTGCATCCGCTGCACCTGTTTTCGGATAATACTGCCACCGGGTTGGCCCGGAAGCCCTTAATCCGCTTATATTCTGCCAGAAAACCTGGGTCTACCTTTGCCTCCGCCGCCTTGAGGGCCTCCTCCAGGCTCTTTCCCTGGCCGGCGCCGCCCTCCAGCTCCTTATTGTACTGAACCTTCAGGACATCGTACTCCTGCTTGGCTGCCTTCATTTTGAGGAACAAATCCTTGAGGGTTTTTTCGCCGCCCTCCAGCTCCTGGCGGATGGCGAGCAGCTGCTTTTTCACGTGGCTGATGGATTCAAAGTTCGCCTCACAGCTTTTCACCAGGGCCCCAATCTCCTTCTCGTCCAGCTCGTCGTCCCCGCACTCAGAATAGTAGCCAATATCCTTGCTCAGGTCCACCATATCCTCGTTGAGAGCCTTCAGCTGGCCCTCCAGCTCCGAAATCTTATTCTGCGTCACCCGGGAAGCGCTCTCCATCTCTCCAATTTTGGCCTGGGCGGAATGGATAAACCGCTGCAGCTTTACCAGCTTTTTTCTCGTCGGCGTATCCTTCAGCTCCTTGCGGAAGGCTTCCAAGGCCAAATCTGCCTGCTGATAGTCCCACAATAATGCCAGCGTATCCAAAGCGATTACCTCCTTCTATAGTAGTTGCGGTATGGAGGAAATAAAAACACCGCGTTACACGGCGCTTCTTGTAAGCCTATTCCTTCTCTTTCTGAAACCTCCCCATAAAGTCGATCAATATACGGAGTACGGCCGCGAGCCGTATTCAGACGCAATCACCGCTATATTATATTGTACACGATTGCAATAGTTTTGTAAACCTTCTTTCATAGCTTCGACAAATGTTTTTTCCGTGTCGTAGTGGCCTGCCTCCACCAGCAGGATGCCGCAATCCCGAGCGTCGAGAAAATGGTTGTACTTCGCCTCCCCCACCACAAAGGCGTCGGCGCCCTGCTTTTTCGCCAGGGCAAAGTACTCTCCCGCCGCGCCGCCTACGCAGGCAACCCGCTTGACGGGCCCCATAGCTCCCCCGGTCTTGACCGACGCAGCGCCCAGCCGCTCCTTGACGTAGCGGGCAAAGGCCTCTGCCTCCATCGCCTGGGGCAGCTCCCCCAGCATGCCGATTCCATAGGGCTCGCAGGGCCGCTCCAGCCGGTAGACGTCTATCACCGGCTCTTCATAGGGATGGGCCTCCCGCGCCGCCTGCACCACGGCAGCCAGAGCCTGCTCCCGGCAGAGCACCTCCACCCGGGTTTCCTCCACCGTCTCCGGGCGGCCCGCTGCGCCGATGGCCGGGTGGGCCTGGGCCGTCGGCGTAAACCTGCCCCGGCCCTCCATCTCATAGGAAACCTCCTCGTAATTTCCGAAAGAGCCTGCCCCAGCCTCAAACAGGGCCCGGCGCACAGCCTCCCTCTCCCCCGCGGGGACGTAGACGACCACCTTATAGCAATGATCCCGGCCCTCCTCTGCCAGCAGCGCGCCCTTCTCCAGGCCCAGGGCCTGCATCAGGCTATAGTTTATGCCCAGGGGGGCGCAGTCGTAGGAGGTATGGGCAGCGTAAAGGTTGAGGCCGGCCTGAATGGCCTGGATGCACAGGGTTTGAACCGGCTGATCCTGCCGCAATTTTTTGATTCCCTTAAAAATCAGAGGATGATGGGAGAGGATAGTGTCGCATCCCTTTTCCACTGCCTCGGCGATAACCTGCTCCGTCACGTCCAGGCAGATTAGCACCCGCTCCACTGCCGGGTGGGTCAGGATGGTCATGCCGCTGTTGTCCCAATCGTAGCTATATCTGAGGGGCGCGATTTCGTCCATCATTCCTTCAAATTGTCTTGCCGTTATCATATGTCTCCTCCTCTAAAATCCCCAGAACCTCCAGGGCCTCTTCCGCCCGGCCGCCGCCCAGGGCTGCCGCCCGGACGATGCCCCGCAGGGTCTCCTTTTTATAGCTGCAATATGCCTCCCGTCCGCCCTGGCTCCGCTCCGCCCGGCCCAGCAGCAACTCCGCCGGAGAATACGGCTCCGCCTGGCCTGCATGGACGGACAAGATGGGGTAATAATGGCCAGCCTCAAAGAGATACCGCTCCTTCTCAATGAGAAAGCCATTCCCCACCAGATAGGCCCGCAGCCTCTCCTCATAATTGTTGGGCGAGAG
>DBGCIZ010000026.1:0-3368 GCA_048355355.1 Christensenellaceae bacterium
CCCGCATCCATACGGGCCTGAGCAGAAGGCAGGCCAGGGAGCGGGCCATTGATTTAATGGCCATGGTGGGCATCGAGCGCCCAGCGGAGCGGTTCGGCCAGTATCCGCATCAGTTTTCCGGGGGAATGCGCCAGCGGTGCGTCTTTGCCATGGCGCTGGCGGGGAACCCCAGGCTGCTCATTGCAGACGAGCCCACCACCGCCCTGGACGTGACCATCCAGGCGAAAATTCTGGAGCTGATGGCAGACATCCGCAGGCAGACGAGAATTGCGATGCTGCTGATTACCCACGATTTGGGCGTAGTGGCCCAATCTGCGGATAGAGTGGCAGTGATGTACGCAGGGAAAATCGTGGAGACGGGAACCGTGCGAGAGGTCTTTTACGACCCGCGGCACCCCTACACCTGGGGGCTGATGTCGTCCTCGCCGGCGGCAGAGCTGAAGAACGGACGGCTGCGGACCATTGAGGGGGCGCTGCCCCGCAACGACAGGGAAATCCACGGGGACGCCTTTGCGCCCAGGAATCCCTTTGCTCTGGCCATCGATTATGAGGAAGAGCCCCCCATGTTTCAGATTACGGAAACGCACAGCGCAGCTACCTGGCTGCTGGATAAGCGGGCGCCTCGCATCGCTGCCGCCGCCTTTGTGCGGGACGGCAAGGTGATTGTACGGGAGGAAGCAGAATGCCGCCATTGCTAGAGGTAAAAAATCTGAGGCAATATTTTAAAATAGACAGGCGCACGGTGGTGAAGGCGGTAGATGGCGTCAGTTTCGCCATAGAGCCAGGGGAATTTTTCAGCCTGGTGGGGGAATCTGGATCCGGGAAATCGACAATCGGGCGCTGCATTATGGGGCTGTATCCCAAGGCTCAGGGCAGTATCCTCTGGAAGGGGGAGGAGCTGCTGGGCAAGGGGCGCAGACGCCCGGAAATCCAGATGATTTTTCAGGATACCGCCGCTGCCCTGGATCCCCGCATGACGGCAGAGCAAATCGTCCTGGAGCCGATGGAAATCCAGCGGAATCCGGCGGGGCGGGCCGCGCGGAGGGAACGGGCAGGAGAGCTGCTGCGGCGTGTGAACCTGGAGGAATACCTGAAAAAGCGGTATCCGCCGGAGCTCTCCGGCGGGCAGCGGCAACGGCTGGCAATCGCCAGGGCGATGGCCCTCCAGCCGCAGCTGGTGATTGCGGACGAGCCCATTGCGTCTCTGGACGTATCCATTCAGGCCCAAATTGTCAACCTGTTTCAGGAGATTCAGGGGGAGACGGGGATTGCCTTCTTGTTCATTGCCCACGATTTATCTCTGGTCAGCAAAATCAGCCACAGAATCGGGGTAATGTACCGGGGCAGGCTGGTGGAGCTGGGCCCGGCAGAGACGGTGGCCCAGGAGCCGGCCCATCCCTATACCAGGCGGCTGTTTGCAGCCATTCCCGCGCCGGATCCGGCCATTCGCCTCGCAACAGAGGGGGAGGCGCCGCAGCCGGCCATGGGGGAGAAATGGACGGAAATCCACCCCGGGCATTTTGCCCTGGTTTAAGAAGAAAGCGGCATGGCCGGGATATGGCAGGCCGTTTTTTTTGATAGACGCGCGGCCAGCTTTATTTTGCGGAGAAACGCATTTATGATATCATAGTGGCGAGGAGGCGGAAGGAATGACCATTGAGGAATACCGGGAGGAATGGAAGGGGGAGTTTTTTTCCCTGAACAAGGCGTGGATTGACAGGTATTTTACCATGGAGGAGGCAGATTGGGAAATGCTGAGCCACCCTGAGCGATATTTGCAGGCGGGCGCCATGATTTATTTCGCAGTAGAGGAAGGGGTGGTGCTGGCCACCTGCATGGCGACGCCCATGGTGGGAGAGGAGTGGGAAATCTGCAAGCTGGCAACCCGGGAGGGCTATCACGGCAGAGGTGCGGGCAGCGCCGTGCTGCGGGCGTGCATGGATTACGCAACAAAGCACGGGGCCAAAAAGCTGACCATCGTGACCAACCATATTTTGAAGCCGGCCCTCCATATCTACGAAAAATTTGGGTTCCGGCCAGTGCCGGTAACGGATTGCGAATACCAGCGGGGCGACGTGCAGCTGGAGTGGCTCTGCCAAGAGAAGGCATAAAAGGGCGGAACATCTGCAAGGAGCCCGCTGGGCTCAACAAAAAAGAGCCTGCATAGCAGGCCCTTGCCTTTAGATTTTCAGCAGCTTATCGAGGAAGGCCTTAATGCGGGCCTCGCGGGTAGAATCGAAAATTTCCTCCGGCGTGCCCTGGTCCAAAATGACCCCATCGTCGATAAACACCACCTGGTTGGCAACCTCCCGGGCAAAGCCCATTTCGTGGGTGACGATAATCATGGTCATATCTCCTGTGGCCAGGGATTTAATGACCTTCAGCACCTCGCCGGTGAGCTCCGGATCCAGAGCAGAGGTGGGCTCGTCAAAGCAGAGAATGTCCGGCTCCATGGCCAGCGCCCGGGCGATGGCAACCCGCTGTTGCTGCCCGCCGGACAGCTCGCAGGGATAGCTGCCCGCCTTTTCAGACAGGCCGACCCGCTCTAAAAGCTCCTTGCCCTTGGCCACGGCCTCCTCCTTTGTTTTTTTCAGAACGCAGACCGGCGCCAAGGTCAGATTATCCATCACGGAGAGATGGGGGAACAGATTGAAATTCTGAAACACCATGCCCAAGCTTCTTGTGACGGACTGGAGGACGTCGTCTGCCGCATAGACGGGGCGCCCCGAGGAATCCTCCACCATGGTAACGCCGTTGATGGAGATGGAGCCCTTGTCGATTTTTTCCAGACGGTTGAGGCAGCGCAGGAAGGTGCTCTTGCCGCTGCCGGAGGGGCCGATGATAGCGATGCGGTCGCCCTTGGTTACGGAGAAATCAATGCCCTTCAGCACCTTCACCGCGCCGAAGGATTTCTCAATTCCCTTCGCTTCTAAAATCACAGACATATTGAAACCCTCCTTGCAGGTTAGATGGTATAATAGCTGAGCTTCTTCTCCAGCTGGTTAAACAGGAAGGTGACCAGGCTGGTCATTATCAAATAGAAGAGAGCCGCTACGATGAGCGCGTTCAGGTTGCTTTGCCGCATCATGATGACCTGAGCGCTGCGCAGCAGGTCGGACAGGGCGATGGCGTAGACCAGCGCAGTATCCTTCACCAAGGTGACGGTTTCGTTGCCAATAGGCGGGATGACCCGCTTGACCACCTGGGGAATGATGATTTTAAAGAAGCGCTGGGAGGAGGAAAGCCCAAGCACCTGAGAGGCCTCGTATTGCCCGCGGGGGATGGATTGGATGCCGCCGCGGAAAATCTCTGCAAAATAGGCCGCATAGTTGAGGGCAAAGGTGATGACGGCGGCCATCTCCCGCTCG
>DBGCIZ010000027.1:0-4833 GCA_048355355.1 Christensenellaceae bacterium
AAACATGCGGCGAACCTGCCTGTTGCGCCCCTCGTGGATGGCGATGGTCAGCTCTGTCCTGCCCTCGACGGCCTTTGTGATTTTCACCTTGGCCGGGGCCGTCTTGCCCCCCTCGATGAACACGCCCTTTTGCAGCTTGTCCACATCGTCTGGGGAGAGGGCGCTATCCACCACGCAGAAATAGCGCTTGCTCACCTCATGGCTGGGGTGGGTCAGCTTGTTGGCCAGCTCTCCGTCGTTGGTCAGCAGGAGCAGGCCCTCTGTGGTAAAGTCCAGCCGGCCCACGGGGAAAATCCTGGCGTCTACCCCCTTTATGCAGTCCAAAACGGTCATGCGGCCCCGGTCGTCATGACAGGTGGAGACGCAGCCCAGGGGCTTATTGAGCATGAGATAAATTTTCTCCTGCCCTAAGGTGACCCGCTTGCCGCGAACGGTGACCACATCCCGCTCCGGCTCCACCTGCATGCCCAGCTGGTCTGGCTCCACGTATTTCCCGTTGACCTTGACGGCCCCCTCTAAAATCAAATCCTCCGATTTGCGGCGCGAGGCCACCCCCGCAGCCGCCAAAAATTTAGCGATTCGCACTTTCCCTCCATTGCAGATGGAACAGCCAATTTTGCAGCACCCTGCCCAGATTATAGCCATAGGTGTTTTCTATGGCGCCCTCTGTGGTGACAATCTGGCTCTCCGCCAGCTTTTCCTCCCCCAGCCAGTATTCTACCTTGCCCACCGGGGTTCCCGCCGTCACCGGGGCCGCCAGTTCCTCTGCCAGCTCTGTTTTCGTTTCTATCATTGTAAACTCTTCCTCGCTTAAAGGCAAGAGGATATCCTCTGTCGTCTCTATGCCGACGCTATCCGTCACGCCCCCTGTGACGGGAATGCGGCCCGCGTCCTCCCCCGCCTGGCCTACCTGGCGCAGGGCATAGTTTTCGAAGCCATAGCTCAGCAGGTTTTTGCAGTCCTCAAACATGTTGTAATCGTTTAAAACCACCGCAACCAGCTGCATGCCGTCCCGCTCTGCCCCAGCCACCAGGCACTTCCCGGCGGCCTTGGTGTAGCCCGTCTTAATGCCGTTGCCCCCCTCGTATTCCCATAGAATCCTGTTTTTGCTCCTGAGATACCGGGCGGGCGAGTCCTCATCTGCGGGTAAGTCCTTGGACTGGGTTCCCACAATCTCCTTAAACTTGGGGTTCCCCATGGCCGTAGCCGCGATGAGCCCCAAATCGTGGGCGGTGGTATAATGGCCCTCTGCCGGCAGGCCGTTGGGCGTGACAAAGTTGGTGTCGTTGGCACCTATCTCCCTGGCCCGGGCGTTCATCATGGCGGCAAAGTTCTCCACCGTGCCGCCCATGTGCAGGGCCAGCATCACTGCCGCATCGTTGCCGGAGGACAGCATAAGGCCGTAAACCAGGTCGCTTACTGAAAGAGTTTCTCCCTCTTTCAGGTACATCGAAGTTCCCTCCTGGCCTACGGCCTCTTTTTCTACTGTAACAATTTCGTCTAAATCGCAGTTTTCCACGGCGAGCAGACACGTCATAATTTTGGTGGTGCTCGCCATGGGGAGCTGCGCGTCCTCATTGCTCCCCGCCAGAAACCGGCCCGTGCCTGCCTCAAACAGGGCGAAGGCCTTGGCCGACGTGGCGGGCGGGCTGGTGTAGCCCGAGAGCAAAAGACTTGCGCATAAAAAAGCTAGTGTAAAAACAATTCCCTTAATTCTGGCTTTGTTCACTATCCTCGACCTTCTCATTTCCGCATTGACACATCGCTTTAATCTCCGAAATCATGTTCGGGATATTCTCAAGAATCTTGTCTGTTATGCTTCTGTGAGTGGCCGTCAGCAGCTTGACGTTGTTGTTCCCTCCGTCTGCGACCATAAACGCCACCGGCGTGATAGAGACGCCAGAGGCTGTGCCGCCGGCAAAGGCGTCCCTGCCCATGGGCTCCTGCTTCTTGCCGCCGCTGTCGTATTCGCCGCCGCCTGTGACAAACCCGAGGGACACCTTGGATATGGGGATAATCGTGCAGCCGGACGGCGTCACAAAGGGATTCCCCACAATGGTGTTCACGTCTACCATTTGCTTCAGCTCAGACATGGTCGTCTGCAAGATGTTTTCGATTGGGTGCATGCTTCAATCCTCTTTTCTTGATTAGTATGAGGATAATATCTGCCAATCTAAATTTAATTATACAGTCTGCCTTCATAAAAAATGCTTCTTTTTCAAAATTCGGCAAAACCCGCACCTGGGCGCCCTCTCTGCCGCCCAAAAGCAGGCGGAGGGCCGTGCCTGCGGCGTTTTCCAGGATACCTGCGGCCAGGGCCGTCTGGGCGGCGTCCCCTGTTCCAATGGTCAGCTCCGCCCTGAGGCGCTCAATCTCCAGCCGGCTCAGCAGGGCCCGCCAGTCGATTTGCGCCCGGCCCCGCTTTTTTCTTTTCTTCTTTTGTTTCATCGGCACCAGCCGGCCCTTTTTCACCGTAAACAGCTCCGGATGAATGTAGTTTTTCAGGCGGAGAAAAAAGATTCGCCGAAATACGGGCACGGAAAGCAGCCGCAAGCGCAGATAAATATATTTTTTCTCATCCGACCGGACTGCCACCTCCCACTTTCCAAAAAGCAGCACGCCCAGCAGGGCGAAAAATACGATACAAAAAATCCACCACAGCATGGCACTCACCTCATGTCTATGGTGGATATTTTATCCAGATTCAGGGATTTTATTCCGCAGGCTCCTCCGGCGGCGCATCCTCCTCGGGCAGAGGGGGCAGCATGTCCAAACTTTCGATGCCAAAGTGGCGCAGGAAGGCCTCGTCCGTGGCGTAGAGAATGGGCCGGCCCACCACGTCCCTGCGGCCCGCCTCTACCACCAGGCCCTTTTCCTCCAGCGCGCCCAGCACATAGCTGGAGTTCACCCCGCGCAGCTGGTCGATTTCGCCCCGGGTGACCGGCTGCTTATAGGCCACGATGGCCAGCGTTTCCAGCATGGCCCGGCTCAGCTCCTCGGCGGATTTCTTCCCAAATACGGCGGACACCAGCTCCCCATACTCCTGCCGGGTGGCCAGCTGCACCCGGCCCTCAAACCGCTTGAGCAGAATGCCCGCCCGGGAGGCCTCCCGCCGGGCTGCCTCCTCGTCTACCAAAATGGCCAGCTGGTCTGCGTCTATGCCAAGGCAGGCTGCCAGCTCCTCCAGCTCCATGCTATCCCCCGCTACAAAAAGCAGGCATTCCAGCCTGCCGATTATCTCTTCCCGCTCCATGTCAACCTGCCTTTACAATTTCAATATCCCCGTAGACCTGCTCCTGAGCCACCTTGACCCTGCCACGGTGAGTCAGCTCCAAAAGGGACAAAAAGGTCACCGCCAGCTCCTCCCGGGAGGGTTCCCGGGAAACCAGCCCCCGGAAGGAGAGGCGTTTCCCCTCCCGAAGCCTGCCTAAAATATAGCGAATTTGCGTCCGCACGCTGAACTGGTCCCGATAGATGACCACATCCTGGGCTGGCGGCGCCTTCCGCTTTACCCTCCGCAGCATTTTCAGGTATGCCTCTGCCAGGGCGGAGACGCTGGCGTTGGCAAAGGCCGCGCCGCTCTCTGCCTCCACCACCTCCTCGGGCAGCTTGTAGTATACGCCCTGGGCCTGCTCCTCCAAAGCCCGCAGCTCCTCGGACACCTCTTTATACCGCTTGTATTCCCGCAGGCGGGCGATGAGCTGCTCCTCCGGGGTCAGGCCCTCCTCGTCCAAATCCCCGTCCTGGGCCTTCTGCGGCAGGAGCGCACGGCTTTTAATGTAAATCAGCGTGGCGGCCATCTGAAGAAAGTCGCTGGCCACCTCTAAATCCAGTTGCTCCTGCCCCTCTAAAAAGGCAAGGTACTGCTCCGTAATCTCAGAGACGAAAATGTCCTGAATCTCTATTTTGGCCCGGCTAATCAGATGCAGCAGCAAATCCAGCGGGCCCTGAAAATTGGTGATGTTCAGCTCGTACTGCATGGCTTACAAAAACAGGCTAAAGAAGGAGCTGTATAGCGAGAGAATGCCATTTGCCAGCGGCGTCAGCACCATATCCAGCAGGCCTGAGAAAATCAGCACAATCAGGATGATAAAGCCATACCGCTGCAAAAAGTCCACCACGGCGTACCGCTTTTTCACAAACAGGCTGGTGACCACGTGGAAGCCGTCCAGCGGCGGAATCGGCAGAATGTTGAAAAAGGCAAACCACAGATTCACCGACACAATAGCGCCAAGAATCTGCATCACAATGCCGCTCCAGCCGAAGGCAAAGACGCCAAAGAAATACAGACCGTAGAACAGAAAGGAGAGAATCAGGTTCGTCAGCGGCCCGGCCACTGAAATCAGCACGTCGTCCCGCCGGAAGTGCTTCAAATTCCGGGAATTGACGATGACCGGCTTTGCCCAGCCGATGCCGAACAGGACGAAGAAAATGGCGCCAATGGGGTCCAGATGCTTTAAGGGGTCCAGGGTCATGCGGCCCATGTTTTTCGCAGTCGGGTCGCCCAGCTTGTCCGCCACGAAGGCATGGGCATACTCGTGAAAGGAGATGGCGATGCACATGGCCAGAAAGGAGCATAGAATGGAAATCAGGGTCCCCACCGGGTTCTCAATAAAACTGTAGATGACTCTCATCTGTCGTCCTCCGTCGTTAGCTTATCTCAAAATTATATCGCATTTTCCTGCCGGCAGCAACCTCAATTCTCAATCCCCGGGTTTGGCATCAGCGGCGAGGAAAGGCTAATCCCGCCGGAAAGCTCCCCCACGGGGCCGCCGTCCGCCTGAAAGAGCACGGCGCGGATATTGCTGGTGGCGGCCAGCGTGTTCACAATGG
>DBGCIZ010000028.1:0-11522 GCA_048355355.1 Christensenellaceae bacterium
CAACTGGCCTACATAGGGCTCCTGACCCCGGCTTCGAACGTCTGCCACAGAGGTACAGTTGCGAATCTGCCCGTGAAATACGCCGTCCTCCATCCACGCCCGGAAGTCGATTTTCTCCCGGGACAGGGTTCCGCCGTCCCCGCCCCAGTATTTCATGCAGCCCTCTACGCCACCTTCCCTGATGCACTCATCCAGATGGGCGCAATATTCCCGCGAGATAGCGGCGAACAAATCCGCCAGGGCCTCCGTTCCATATTTCTGCTCTACATAGCCAAAGGTCTTGTTATAGGCCGCAATATAGTCCCGTATGGTCATGCCGTCGCCTCCCTCTCCGAAAACCGGAATTTCAACCTGCCGTCCTTGTCGTATTTCAGCAGTGCAAAATCCATGCCAGCCATCTTTGCCACATCTCCATAGATGGTTTCATAGGAGCGATAGTAGTTCTCCCTTGGCATTCCGTCAATTTCCAGATATGCCTTCTGCCAGATATAGTCCGGGCATTCCAAAATTTCAACGGTCAGGTTGCCTCCTTCCTCCTCAAAGCGAACCTCGCCCTGATCCTCCTCTATAATCTCCTGAAAGTAGCTGCGGATATAGGGAAGGCCGCCCTGCCTGAACTGGTCCGCCAAGTCGGCGTAGACCTCCTTTGCAATATAGTGCCAGTATTCCTCCAGCGCCTCTGCCCCGTAGCGGTCCTCAAACCAGTTGTAAATGATACTGTATCCGCTATACCATTCCCGAATCGCTGCCATATGCCTGCTCCTTCCTTAGCGGTACTGCCGGTCGGCGTCGTAGTGGATTGGCTCTGCGAACAGCTCTGAAATATACACATCCGCATTGCAAACCTGAATCAGAGAATCCGGCACCAGCGGCGTCACCGGCCCAAAGCACACCAGCCGCGACATCATCTTTTCCCAGCTAATGTCCGTATTGCCGATTAGGAAATTGTGAAATTCAAATATCTTCTTGCAGTTGACGAAATCCCGCGGTCCGATGGTCGCCGCTTTTGGCGGCACAAAGGCCAGGTCTCCCGCCAGTCCAAAGCTGGCATGCAGCGAGTTTTGCGCCAGAGTGAGAATATGCAGGTCAGAAACGCGCGCGCCCAGTTTCAGCCATTCCTCTGTGGGAATTACCTGGTCTCCATCCACCCCAAACTGCTTGACTGCGTCGATAAAGGCGCTGTGACCCGACCATCCGCAGGCGGAGTATGCCACGTCGCCCTCGCCCTCGTCCTCGTCCTGAAGCATTTTAGAATATACGTCGATATTCTCGTTGGTGGGATAGTGAATATTCTCCAGCGGCGGACGCAAATCCTCCCGCAGCTCCTCCATAAAAAACCGGAAAAACGCGTTGGTAAACCCGGCCGGATAGGTCGGCGGCGCGATATTCCCATCCTGGTCTGCCCATTCGTCCATAGTAAATACCACCAGGTTCCGGCAGCTAATGTCGCAGGCGTTCAGCAATTGCGCCACCCGCTTGTAAATTGCCGCAGGATTCGGCAGAATCATGACGCATTTCTCATCCTTCTCGTCGCTGTCCTTGATTCGCTTAAACATATCTGTCAGCCAGGTGTATGGGATAAAATCGTCCTCCACTACCTGCAAATGCCAGTTGGGCCGGGTCTCGTTCAGGGCCAGATAATCCTCCCGTCCCTTTTTCCTGCATTCGTCCAGCACTGCTACATCGCGGAAGGGAATATCCTGATGGGGCTGAAAGGGAAATTCTCTGCAAAAATTACTCATTGTTCTTCCTCCTATTTATAATATTATTCCATGGCTTTTACGACAGTAGTTCACGCCCCCGCGCAGCTACCATCCTTTCCATAGGCTATGTCTACTGTAAAGGCCAGCCCATACCTGGCCAGCACCGGCGCATACAGGGCCTCGCAGTGGTCGCAATAGGTCAGTCTGCCAGCATATGGCTCTCTGCCGCGCTCCCGCAGCTCAGCTATAGAGGGGCATTCTCTCATCTCTATGGTAAAAATGCCGTTCTCCATCCCAATGGTGCAGGTTGCCTTCTCCCTGCCCAGGGTGCCGCTGCTGCCGCCCCAGTATTCCATGCAGCCTTCGATGCCCTTGCGTTTTACGCAATCCTCTAAGTGGGCGCACCACCGGTCAGAAAGGGTGGCAAACAGGCTTTTTAACGGTTCTTCACCATATCGTTCCTCAACATAGCGAAAGGTTTCGTTATATGCCACAATATAATCTCGAATAGTCATGGCGCGCCTCCTCCTTTAAATAGCGCTCACCCGCCGATAGTTGGCAAAGCTGGTGGCGCCGATAATGACCACTGTCATAACGCCCTGAATCACCTGCTGGTAATACCCAGAAACGCCTACCAGGCTCAACAGATTGGTCAGTACGCCGATTATCATCAGGCCAATAAAGCTCTTTGGAATGCTTCCAATGCCGCCCGCTGGGCTCGTTCCTCCAATAATAATGCTTGAGATGACAATCAGGTTCAGATTGTCCCCGGCGATTGGCGTCGCAGATTGAAGCCGCATGGTGAGCAGAATACCTGCCAGGCCGGCAGCCACGCCCACGATGACAAAGGACATAGCCTTATATAGCACCACATTGATGCCGGAGTTTGCCGCCACCTCTGCATTGCCGCCCACCGCGTAAATGTTTCGCCCAAATCTGGTCCGGGTCAGAATATACGCGCTGATGATGCCAACAATCAGAAAGATGAAGGGGAATACAGAGAATCCGCCGATTTCCGCATTGCTGATGGCGGTCACCGCCTCTGTTCTGGCGGGAACTGGCTGCCCATCGCTCAGCATGAGGGCAATGCCCTTATAGGCATACATGGTTCCCAATGTCCCAATGAAGGAGCACACCCCCAGCTTTGCCACAAGAATGCCGTTAATCAGCCCCAGCACAGCCGCCACCAGCAGCACGATGAGAATGGCCGCTCCCAGGCCCATGGTAGCCAGCAGCTGGGCAAATAGAATGCCGCAGAGGGTTAAATTTGAGCCTACGGACATATCGAATTCGCCTGCAATTAGGGTAAACGTCATGCCAAAGCTGATGATGCCCTGGATAGATACCTGTAAAAACAGGTTCTGTATATTATCCATCGTAAAAAACTGGTTGGATGCGCATGCCGCAAAAATTACGACTGCAATCAGAATCACCAGAGATTTATGATTTTTCACCATCTCCAAAGCTTTTTTGCTGGTCATTTTGCCTTCCCTCCTGTCCGCTTGACCCGAATGTACACATCCAGCCAGACCGCAAGCACCAGGATAACGCCCTGCGCCAGCTTCTGCTCATAGGTCCCTGCGCCAATCAGGTTTAGTACATTATTAATAATGGTATATACATAGACGCCCAGAACTGCCCGCCATACGCTTCCATAGCCGCCGAATACGGCAAAGCCTCCTATCACCAGGCCGCTCATAGCCATCATCTCGTAATCGTCGCCCGAAAGCGCCTGAACTGTCATGGTTCGCGATGCCAGCAGCACACCGGCAATGCCCGCGCATAGGCCGGAAATCAGAAAGCATTTCCACCTGGTCTTTGTGATGCTGATGCCGGAAAGTCTGCTCGCCTCTGGGTTGATGCCGACACTAGCCACCTGCCTGCCGTATTTCGTCTTTGCCAAAATCACCCCCAACAGGATTGCCACCACCGCCATAATAATGACAATATTAGGAATTACATCTAACGTCATACCCTTGCCGAGAGAGCTGAAAAACTCCGTCGTGTCCTCTCGAAAGGTTGCGTTCCCCGTCACAGCCTGGGCCAGCCCGCGGTAGGCCATCTTCAGCCCAAAGGTAATCATCATGATTTCAATGGCCCGCGCCTTGGTTAAATAGATAACCAGCATGTTGAAGCTGCTGATAATCATTCCCGTCAAGAGCGCCAGGAAAATTGCCCCGATGTCCCCCACGTACTGCTGCATGACCACTGAAACCAGCGCGCATATTGCCATATTGATGCCTACGGAAAGGTCGATACAGCCGGAAATCAGCACAAACCCCATGCCGATAGACAAAACCGCCAATACTGCGCCCTGCTTCAGAATATTTTGAATGTTGGTATCCGAAAAGAACACCGGCGAAATAATCCCAGCAATAATCAGGACAATCACCAAAACCACAACGCACGCATATTCCGGCACTTCCGCAAGAAAGCTTTTTAATGATATTTTTCTCTTTACTAACCGTTTGATTTGATTCATAGCGCTTCCCCTCAGTTCCTTAAAATAAGCTGCATGACGTTTTCTACCGTGATATCCTCCCGCTGCTCCAGGCTGCCCTTGATTCTGCCCTCGTTGATGACGAGAATTCTGTCGCTCATGGCCAGCAGCTCCGGCAGCTCGGAGGAGATGAATATGACGGACTTTCCTTCCTTCACCAGCCGGTTGATAAGCAGATAGATTTCATGCTTAGCGCCAATGTCAATGCCTCGGGTTGGCTCGTCCAGAATGATAATGTCGCTATCCGCAAACAGCCATTTCGCCAGCACAACCTTCTGCTGGTTGCCGCCGGATAGATGGATGGCCTTCTGCTCTGTCGTAGGCGTTTTGATGGCGAGCAGCTTTATGTACTCTTCCGCTACCCTTTTTTCCTGCTTTCTGTTGACGAACCCCCTGTGGGTCACGCGCTCCAGGTTCGCCATGGATATATTTTTCGATACGGGGAACTGCAATAGCAGCCCCTGGTTTTTTCTGTCCTCTGTCAGCAGCGCGATTTTATTCTGGATGGCGTCCTCTGGCTTGTTCATGCTAACCCTTTTGCCCTTTAGGTAAACTTCGCCTCCATCCAGTTTATCCGCCCCAAAAATCGCCCGGACAATTTCCGTCCGTCCCGCGCCTACCAGGCCGGCCAGGCCCAGCACCTGCCCTTTTTTCAGCTGAAAGCTGATGTCCTCAAATACGCCGTTTCTCTTTAGATTTTTAACCTCCAGCACAACCTCTTCCTGCACGGTGGACTGCTCCCGGATGGGGTATTCCTCCCCAATGGTCCTGCCGACCATGTCTACAATGATGCCCTCCCGGGTTACGTCGCTCACGTTCCTGGTGCTAATCAGCTTCCCGTCCCGCATTACGGAGACTCTGTCGCTGATTTCCAGCACTTCCTCCAGCTTATGCGAGATATAGATGACAGTTACGCCCTTGGCCCGCAGGTCGTTGATGATTTTCATCAAACTCTCTACCTCTCTCGAGGTCAGCGTGGCAGAGGGTTCATCCATGATTATAATTTTAGAACCATAGGAAATCGCCTTTGCGATTTCTACCATCTGTTTTTCCGCTACACTTAAATCCTTTATCAGCGTAGTAGGGTCAATTTCATAGCCCACCTCGCGCATGAGCTCTGCCGCCCGTCTGTTTCTGTCCTTCCAGTCGATCCACATACCTCCAGCCTTGGCCAGGCGGTCAATAAAGATATTTTCCGTGATGCTCAGCGCATCCACCAGGTTGAATTCCTGAAAGATAATGCTCAGACCCTTTTTAATGGCATCCAGCGGATTGCGAATTCTTTCCTTGACGCCATCCAACCAGATTTCGCCCTCCTCCAGAGAATATACGCCCGTCAAAATCTTCATCAATGTGGATTTTCCCGCTCCGTTTTCGCCGGCAATAGAGTGAACCTCTCCCTTGAAAAAATCTACGGAAATATTGTCTAACGCCTTTACACCAGGGAAGGACTTCGTTATATTACGCAGAGATAATATAACCTCCTGTTCCATTCTGCTTCCTCCCTTAAACTTGATTCAATTGTGAAAAATGCTGTGGTGTTGCGGTGTGGGGGAAGAGAGTCTCTTCCCCGCTTTGCCGCATTTAGATTATGTAAGAATGGTAGTAAATTTCGATTTGGTCTAGCCCCTTCTATTCTGCCGCCTTAAATTCGAACTCAGCTGTCTGCGCGTCGCTTACATTGTCCTGGGTGACAACGATAGGAGCTGCATAGTATTTCGCGTCAAACTCCATCGAGGGGTTCTCAAAATACTCCGCCAGCTGGTCAATGGCAAAGCCGCCGCATTGATACAGCAGGACATAGCCAAAGCAGGTTACAGAGCCGTCCTCTACGTACTGCAAATAGTCCGTCATGCCGCAGCCGCCTACTACTGCAATCTTGTCTCCCAGGCCAGCATCCTGTACGGCAGAGGCTGCGCCCAGCGCCATCACATGGTCCTGGCAGTAAATGACGGATAAGTCAGGATATCTGGTCGTCAGGTCCTCTGTAATGGACATCGCCCTTGCGCTGTCAAAATCTCCCGCAAAATCGCCAACGTATTCAATATCGGTTCCCTCTGTAGCATCCTGGAACGCCTGAATGGTCTTGTTTGTGGGGTCGGTTCCTGCCGCGCCTGTAATCAGCGCTACCTGAGCGCCCTGGCCGCTATACTGCTCCGCAATCCACTGGCAGCCCGTCAGCGCCAGGCTGTAGTCATCCACGCCTGCAAAGAACAGCAGCTCATCCATGCACTCCTGGTCCATCTCCATGCCAACGCCGACCACGGGAATGCCTGCCTCCGTCGCGTTTTGAATGGATGGCAGCAGCGACGTAGTATCCGTCGGGTTCAGGATAATGGCATCCACCTGCTGAGAGACCAGGTTGGCCATCTGGTCCGCCTGGGTAGACGGGTCTCCCTGCGCATCCAACAGGATAATTTCCCAGCCCAGCTCATCCGCCGCAGCCTGCGCATCCTCTACCAGCGCCACGCAGGAATCTGCATCCATGGAATAAATCGCAATGCCGATGGTCTTGGCATCCCCGGTATTTTCCGCCCCGCTTGCCGCTGGTGCAGCCGATTCCCCAGAGCTCTGAGATTCTGCCGGCGTGCTGCAGTCCACCGCAAATACGGCCAGAATCATCAACATCGCAGTCAGAAAAGCTAACCTTTTTAATTGTTTCATTTCGCACCTCCATGATTGTTTTATAGCGCCGCTTAGCGCCTTTAAAATGAATTCTTTTTCTCCATCAGTTTAACCATCCGGCAAAATCTTTTTATGAAAATAATACTCCAGAAGAAAACGCCTGAAATTTTTCCGAACGGCGTCTACAATCACCTGACCCGTCTCTGCGCTGGCCTCTGTGGGGTCGCCACAGGCCCCGTATTTTGGCTCCTGTATGCCAAAGGAGGACCAAACCACCTTCTGCCCCCCATAGCAGCCATCTCCCGCTACAAAATCAGAATGATGCTTTAGTAAATCGTCGTTACAAAATTTCTCTTGCTTCACCAGCTCCGGGCTAATTCGCAGCATCATAGATGCCTCCCACTCTCCTGCGTGGCTGCATCCACCCCTGGGCGACTTCCGGACAGCATTGAATTCTGCCGCAGAAAACGTCATGGGGGATGCCACAGCATAATAGTAGACGTATTCATCTGCAATGAGCTTTGTCGCCATGTTCAGCATGGGGCCATGCTGCCCGTGGCAATCCACCATCACCAGCTTGGAAAAGCCCATATCCGCCAGAGACGCGCAGATATCGTGAATCATCTCGGCAAACACCTGTGGCCGCAGCCGCATGGCGCCCGGCCATTTTCCAACTGCCTTGGGCGTATAACCGGACCATACGGTCGGCATGACCAATACGGGGATTTCTCCCTCAATCTCCTCCGCAATCTGCGCACTCAAATAGGCTGCAATCCGCGCGTCACAATCCACCGGCAGGTAGAGGGAATGCTCCTCTATTTCTCCTACGGGCAGGATAATGAGCGCGTTTTTTTCCACATACTCCTTCAGCTCCGGCCACGTTTTTTCCTGAAAATAAAACGACATATGCTCACTCCCCTTCTGCCACTTCTCCAAAGCAGCGCTCTCTCATCGCTTCGTATTTTCTATAAGCCGCCTCATAGGCAGCTGCCCTCTTTGGGGAAGGCTCCCATTCCTGCTCTGCCGGCAGGCTCTCTGTCTGTACGCCCAGCGCCCGGTAGGCCAGCCTGGCGGCTCCCGCCAGGGCTGTTTCGCAGGAGCGCAGCCTTTTGACAGTCCTTCCCGTCACATCTGCAATGATTTGGCACCATGCCTCACTTTGGGCTCCGCCTCCAAATAGATGCAGGATATTCGCCTTTTCCCCCATGCCGTCCATAGCGTCCACATTGGCCCGGATATGGTAGGCCACTCCCTCCATAATCGCCCGGACGCATTCCGGGATACCCGTCCTTAGCGAAATTCCCATGAAGGCCCCCGGCCCTTGGGCCCAGGCGGGGGACGCGCCTCCGGACAGGTATGGATAAAATTGCAGCGTTCCCGTCTCCGCCTCAGCCGCCATTTCTGTCATCCGGTCAAAGGATGCCTGCGGCGCAAATTTGTCCCTAAACCATTGCAGCGCCGAACCGGCTGTGTTGATGACTCCTTCTGCCTCCCACCATCCGGGGCTCAGATAGGAAAAAACCGGTATGGTGGTGTTGCCCCCACTCTCTGGGCTTCGAAGCAGCTTGGCAATACAGCTGCCCGTTCCCAGCGAAACCGTAACCGTGTCCTCCGACACGCCTCCCCCATAGGCAGCGCATTTTTGATCCTGCGCGCCGAGGGCAACGATAGTTTCCCTCGGCAGGCCCAGCTCTTGCGCCATGTGAGGCAAAATCTGACCCACTGCTGTCCCTGCCCAGGCAATCTCCGGCAGTTTGCCCCGGTCAATGCCCCATGGCTCCAGCAGCTCCTCCAGCCACGTCTGGCTCGCCGTTCCATACATCATAGTACCTGCCGCCATAGTGTGGTCTGTTGTAATGTTTCCGCATAATTTGTTTTGAATAAAATCCAGTGGAAGTAGAAATCTGTCTGCCTGCTGGTAAAGCCTTTCCGCATGCTTTGCCATCCAAATTAATTTCGGCAGGGTGTAGGTTGGGGAAAGTCGCTTCCCCGTCTTTTGAAAAATCTGTCTTCTGCCAAATCGCGCCTTCAGCTCGGCCGTCTCCTGCTCTGCCCTAGTATCCAGCCAGCTGATTGCTTTGGCAAGGGGGTTCCCCTCCCTATCTATGGGAACAATGGAAATTCCCTGGGAGCTGATGCCAATGCTCCGAATCTCCAGCCTGCGCTGGCCCAGCTGGGCGGTTACTTCACGTACCGTACTTTTGACCGCTTCCCACCAAAGATTGGCGTCCTGTTCCACCTGACGCTCCGAAAGAATCTCCAGAGGATAGTCCCCTCTTGCCATGGCTAACAGGTTAAGCTCTTGGTCAAAGGCGGCGCTTCGGCAGCCGCTGGTCCCCATATCAATGCTTAACACCAGGCTCATGGGCTACTCTCCCATAATCTGCACAATCACCTTGCGCTTTCTCGCCCGCACCTGATCCCAATCTCCAAAATAAATGCAGCCAAAATCCCCCAGCTGTAACTCGCCATCGATGACGGGCAGCGTTACAGAGCGCCCCATGATGACCGAGCGCAAATGCGCGTCCGTATTGAGGGACCAGGAGGGCAATTCGTTCCTGTCTCTGGCTGCCAGTTCAATATGCTTCGGGCATGGATGCATATACTGACCCTCCGCCGTGCAGGTCGGCACAATTTTTGTCAGTACGTTGACTAAGTCCTGCATAATCAGCTCCGTTCCCCAGTAGGTTTTCCCGTCTGAAAATTCCTGAATCTGAACGCTGCATGTGGTATGCCCTGTGTAGACAAGCACATTCCCATTCCGAATTCCCGACCTGCCTAAAATCTCCCGAACCTGCTCTGTTACATCGTCAAAGGTAGGTCTCCTGTCCGATTGCACTTCAAACGTCTCGTGATAAACTGTCATGTTCCATTTTCCTCCGCCATGATGATTGCTTGTTCCTGTTCCTCTCGCAGCAGCTGTCCCACCTTTCCGCCAGGGTGCGTCAGCAAAAGGTCTTCTTTGGAGTATCCGCTGGCCCTCATAATTGTAAAGGCGATGGCATCCCATACTGCAATAATCGCCGTGCAGCTGGCAGATGCGCACATATTCCACGGGTCTGCCTCCTGGTTGACTTCAATTTTAAAATAGCAGTCCGCCTCCATAGCCAGGGTAGAATCGTCATTCTGAGATACCCCAATCACGTACGCTCCCTTTTTCCGGCAACAGGGTATATAGTTTAATATTTCCGGCGTGTTCCCTCCCTTTGAGAAGAGCACCACCACGTCGTCCCTTTGAATTGCTCCCATCCCTCCATGGATAGAGTTGGCTGGAGAGCAGTAAAACGCTGGCACCTCGGCTACGCACAGGGTATGCGCCACCCGGCGAGCCACTGTCCCCGAGGTTCCGCAGCCCGCTGTAATCACCTTTTTCCCCCGAGGCTTTACTGTTAAAAGCAAATCGATAATTTGCTCCATCACCTCTCTGTCCAAGGTGTCCTCCAGCTGGCGAATGACCCGCCATTCAATCTCTAAAATTCGTTTAATCGAGGCATCATATTGGCCCATAGCGGTAAATCCTCCTATTTTCTCGCTCATCCCATGCTGCACGAACCGCCCGCAGCATTTCCTCTACTACTGCATTTGGGTCTTTCGCCGTGGCAATGGCGCTGGATGCGCCTGTGGCGTCTGCGCCTGCGGCAATGACGTTGTAGGCATCCTGGCCCGTGCTAATGCCTCCGCCAACAAGAATCCCAATATGGGGATCGATTTCAAGCACCGCATCCACAGCGGCCTTCACATAGGAGATTTCCGCTGGCTTTCCCATGGCAATCAGCTCTGTCGGCTCCGTCACCATTAAATCTGGGCCCAGCATGGCTACTGCTTTTGTCTCCTGAATCGAATCAGCGCAAACGATGCTCAGCATGCCCAGCCTTCGTGCCCGTTCCATGGTTTTACACAGCTCTGCTAACCCCATGGGACGCTCTGCATGATTCAGCATGACGCCCGACGCTCCCGCCGCCCTTAAGGATTCGGGCAGAACGTTGGCCAGGCCTCGGCCAACCGGCGCACAATCCATATATGGGGCAAAGACCAGCAGGTTTCTCGTCTGTTCCGCCACCCGCTCAATATTGGCATATGGAGTAGTAAAAATGACGCGAATATCATATTTTTCAGCTGCCTGGTCTGCATAAATTGCTAAATCTAAAATCTGGTCTCCGTAAAGATAATTTTTGGGCCCAATTTCGAAAAAATGAGGTTTTATGCGTAAATTTCTTTTCATTTTTCTGCCTCTGATTTCTTTTTAGACATCTTTTTGATTTCGTTTTCTGTATTTTAGCATATTATATTTACGCATGCCAACTATGATTTTATATTTTTCCAAAATTATTTTTCTTTCCAGGGTAATATTTTCGTTTAAAAGTAATTACGCCTTTATTTTTTAGCTTTTGTTACAATTATTTCGAAATTAAAAAGCGGGTATATTCCCGCTTTCTGTTTTTCTCATTAAACTGCGATTACTCGTAATCCAATTTGGCGCATCTCCTCCAGTATGGGCGCCTTTTCTTCAGTGGCATTTGTCACCAGAATATCAAAGTCATTTAGCTCTGCAATATGGGCAAAGGTGACTTTCCCGATTTTCGAATCGTCTACCACCAGTATTTTCTGGTCCGCTTGCGCAATCATCTGCCGCATAATTGCATCCTCTACATGATTATAGGAAGTCACACCGCCGGCGATATCCACCCCATCCA